>NZ_JAUBSX010000028.1:0-84074 GCF_036704885.1 Microcoleus sp. F4-D5
AAACTTATGTTTTGCCGAGCTTGAATTGCCCATCAAGTGCGATCGCAATTTTTCCTAACTTATTCAGTAAGCCCTAATTAATAGTCCTGGATGCACTTTTGACGGGCATAAACGAGGTTTCGGCTTCGCTCAACCACCAAGTTTTTTAGCGTTTCTGGGGGGGTAAAGGAAGTCTTGCTGTGAAAAAAACCAGTTTCTTGCTACTCGTGCACCTAGGATTAGTTAACTTGGACTTAACATCCGGGTTCATCTGTATAACAAGCCCCTAATAGACTCCAAGTTTGAGGGCCGACAATGCCATCAACAGCAATCTTATTTTCCTTTTGAAATTTGATGACTGCTTGTTCGGTTTTTGGGCCGAAGAATCCATCAGTTGCGACGGGATATCCCTTTTTAACTAAGGATTGTTGGAGATAGCGCACGTTTTGATTGGCAGTGGTACTATTATTTCGTTGCAGTGTGGGCAGTGAAGAGCAAAGAGGCAATTGGGTGTAAATTGAATTTGTGGTTTGCATGGTTTGATTGGGGATTAGTGGTTTGCAAGTCGTTTGAACTTGCTATTCCCCAGTTGTAGCTGTGGGGGGAAGTGCTTTAACAGTCGCTTTTTATAGTGACGCTTATCTGAGGTAGCTCAGATGAGTGACAGCCAGCTATCAAATCCGTTTTGTATAAAATAATTGTCAAAGGCAAACAGCGGCGAATTTCCATTGTTTATCAACTTTTAGCATCTTTGCCACCAGCCCCACACCATAAGTAGGGCGGCGCGAAAAAACGCCCCTATTTAAACGAGGGCAAAGTCTCCAAAGGCTCTCTACTGGCTGATTTAAACCTGTTTACATAGTGTTGCATTATGCGGTTTAATCCCGCCTAGCTACTTACCTGTACGGCTGTCGGTGTCGGGATGGATAGGCAGATTGACGTAGAGAAAGCGAGGCAATCAATCCTGTCACGGTGTAATCGATCCACTGTTGTATAAGCTGAGTAAGGGTCTTTTCTATAGAGGAGGCAAAAATACTGTATTTAAAGCTAGTTAACCATTTAAGCGAAAAGGGCGATCGGGAAAATTAATCTGAGGTTGGGACTTTAACTTAGAAGTGATATCATAGAATCGGTAGATAGTAGATTTGCGGCTGTCAAACAACTTGACAATTGAATCAATAACACTTTCTGTAACTATCGGGTTAAAGTCGGAAATAAAGCCGTCAGCGTCCAGATTTTGCCGAAAAAACTCCTTAGCTCGATCGCACTGATAGCGCATTTCGTCAAAACCAACAATTTTCACCACAAACGTTGTCAGCGGTGAGTTATCCAAATCCGTATTAGAAATGCTTTTAGCCCGCCCATTTTCTAATAAATTCAATACTTCTGCTTCTAAACCACTTTTAGGTTTGTAAGGTTTATCTATTTCTGGAAAAAAGCTTTCCAGGCCCACGCATCGAGTAGCTCGATCTGGAAGTTCTCCCATCATCATCGCCAGAGAGACATCGAGTCCAAAACCCGAAGAAAGAACTTCCAGCAGTGCGATAGCAGCCAGTTTGCAGCCCAAATAAAGCTTCGCAATTTCAAGATTGTACTTAGCAGTAGTTTCCCAGCGCTGATAGGTGCGATCGTCTGGATATCCCTGAAACTGCCGAAAAATCACCTCTGGCTTGAGATTATTCAGAAAACCTTCCATCTTCAGCAAAGCAACTCGGTAGTCCCGAACCGTGTAAAAACCCCAGGATGTGAGATTGTGATTGGTTTCCGGCAGTAAATTCCAGGTATTTGCCAAAAAATGGGCTGAACTCTGGTGAGCAAAACTCATCACATCCCTGTTAGAAATTCGCACAGCTTTTTTCACCGTTTCCTGCAGTTGCTCGTCTGTAAAACTGAGTTTAAACAGGCTATTTATTGCTTGCAAGCGGTCATAAAGGTGCTGGCTTACCGTTACTCCCCACTCAGCGGAACGAAACGGAATGGTTGCTTCTATGCAGGCTGAAATTTGAAGCAATTGCTCGCGTTTGAGAAATGGTTCTAGAGCTTTTGCTGCTACCAAAGCGCTGAGAAATTCGTTTTGTCCTGTGAAAGGATTGAGCACTTCCCCCGGTACAAAACCGAATACTAGCATTACCATCTCAAAGGTAGCATCCGCAGACAGTTCAGATTGCTCCCGAATTTGTAGCTGTTTGTTAACTTCTTTTGTAACAGGAGTGATGTAGTAGCTGACGTTAAAGTTAATGCTGTGATCGACTTGCACGTAGACTGTATCGTGAAATAAAGCTGCCAAAACCTCGATCGCATCTTCATTTCCCCCCACATCAAAAATATGTTCGGGAGTGTGAAAAAATCGCCAGGGCCCCATCATCGGCTGAACTATCAGTTCGGCAATCCAAGCGAGTTCACTTGGTTCGACTTTTGCTTCTAGGCGATCGATCGCCCAAGTCAGCCTTTCTAAGCACTGCAAGTATGCCTGTTTGCTATCCATCACAGTCTTTTCCAATAACATTACTGTCACGCCAGCGATCCCGATATTGTTGTTAGTTTGATTGTTTCGTAGATGCGCCCCTGATTTTTTGATTTGAAATTTTTGAGTTTTTTGTTGAATATTTTAGCTAGAATTTAGGAGGCAAATACTTAATTGAAATCACTTAATTTCCGGTAGCTGACCTCCCCTGTTTTCCCAGTCTAATTAGGACAAAGTATGACAAGTAAAGTACATAAATTGCCAAACCTATCAGACCCAACAATCCCAAAAATTGAGGGTTTGCTGTAGCGTGAAACATCTCTTTGTACAGCCAAGGCGGGTCTAACCAAACGCGGCAAAAAGGTTCGTCAATTACCTGAATTTGAGATTTAAAGGCACAGCTTAAGAAGGGAATTTGAGCGATCGCGCCCAAACTGCTGTAAACAGTAATCGCCCACCGCCAAGCTGTAAAAGCCAGTTTCAGGGGCGACTGCGGTCGATCGGCAATTTCTTCGTTTAAATCCTGCCAAAACCACAGACAAGCAGGAATCAAAGCCCTCCCCATCACCGACGAGACAAAGCTCACTGGCAGCGCAGCCATCATCAGGTAAAGTGTAATTGCCAGCAAACTCGCCACCCGCCAATAAATAATCGACAAACGGACAATAGCCTCAGCTTTTGCAAAAACAGCCCAAATCAGAACTACCAGCGGGATCGAAATTGTTAATAACACAGACAACCGGTAATCCATCCAAACTAGCGGTTGAAACCAAGGCCCGGTGGCTGCCAATAAAAGACTCAACATCTTTGGGAAAATATACTCACTTATTTATGACAAATTCTACTTTGACACTCTGTACACTCTTGGTGACTGAGATTCTTGGTTCAACGAAGTCACTTGCTTGCGACAGGATTTCTCCAGCCTAAGTAGAGGTGTCTTCTCCCCAAGCGTTAATTCCGGTATGCCCTACCGTACTCGATCGGTTGTCTGTATGTATTTAGATTTTGGTTCAAATGCAAGTTTTCCCAGACAGCAACAACGTTAAGCGTGACTGCGCACTCAACAATAAGAGGGCGAGTTTTTGCGTTGTCTAGTTATACTCAATTTTTAACCTACGACAACGATCGTATCACGCCTAGTACAAGACTCACGAACACTCTTGACCCAACTCCAGAAGTGTCGCTCAAGTCAAGCGGACTAAAGTCTCGATCTTTTTCCGCCTCCAGTCTTTTTCTATAAAAATGCTAAAAAATCAGCGTTGCACAACTTGAGGATGATGCTTGTAGGGAGTAGGGGTTAGGTGTCCCACCTGCTGTGCAAATACACCCGACGGGATCGGGGGATCATCCGACACCACAATCAAAATCACCCCCCAATTATGCCATGCCAAAAAATCAGCAACTGGAACACTCTGCTTAATGTTCCAGTTGCTGCTGCAAAAATTGCCATATTCACTTGGCACGCTTTCAAATTTCGTATTTGAGACAGGATAGAGGGAAAATCTCGCCATTACCTGAAGGCTGAACCCGTGAAATCCTCCCGCGCCCAAAGTTAGACGGAGGCGCGGGAGGGAAGGCGTAGAGCTAAATTGCTCGTTTATTCGTCGTAGATGCGGCATTCAGCAGCGTCAGGGTTGTCGTCGCAATACTTTTCAAAAGAATTCTTAGGTTTGACTTGCTTTTGGTGGGAAGCTTCTGCTTGCAGTTCTTCAACTGCGTCCCACGCGGCCGCGCATTCCCCGGAAGTGGCGCCCTTGAGGTCACAGACGCTACGAGCGCTTTCTAGTTCTTCTGCAATTTGTTCTTGGATGTTGCCTGCGGGTGTTGTTGTCATAGTCACCTTATTGAGTAAGAAAGGTTTTCTTTTTGGATGTTAGTTTGTGTTGGATTGGCAGTTTCGGTCTGGCGACCAGGCTAATAGTAGCTGGAGATGCGCTGCTGTTGCAGCGGGCCAGATAGAAACCATCCATCAACTGCGGTTGCAGCAGGTGTCTCTACTTCCTGCTTTACTCTATCCCGTTGGCGGGTTTTAGTCGCCAGGCATCAATGTAGGTCGAGCCGACCTTACTTTCGATCAAAACATTACATGAAGTTGGTGTGTCAAACTGTATTGAGCTTTATCTTTTAAGATTTAGCGGAAGACGACATTTAACACCAAACAGATTTATTCGACCCTCATGTTAACTTATGTTAACACAAGAACCGCCTTCTGGGGGAATCGATCGCCCAAGAATACCGTCCCGCCAGCGGCCAGTTGCGGTTAGCCTAATGTATAGAGATAGTTTTATAGAGAAGTTCGCCGTATGTACACCAAAAACAAAATGCAGTGGGTCAGCGCTTTATCAACCCGCCCCTCTTTGGAATCAGCCCTCAAAGAAGTTATAGAACAAGCAGATCGAACCTTAGAAGGCCGGGCAGATTTAGCCCTGATATTTATCTCGTCTGCCTTTGCCAGCGAGTATTCTCGGCTGATGCCTTTACTCCGAGAACTGCTGCCGGTGCCAGCGATCCTGGGCTGCGGCGGGGGAGGAGTCATCGGCACGAACCGGGGCGGCCTCACCGAAGAAGTCGAGGGAGCTCCAGCAGTCAGCCTGAGTCTGGCGCGCTTGCCGGGAGTGAACGTCAGAACTTTTCACGTCAAGGCAGAAGAACTACCGGACTTAGACAGTCCCCCGGATACTTGGGTGAATCTGTTGGGCGTGCCAGCCCGGGAAGAACCGCAGTTTATTATTTTCGCCGACCCATTTTCGGCAAAAATTAACGATTTGCTGCAAGGGCTAGATTATGCCTATCCGGGTGCGGCGAAGGTAGGGGGGCTCGCCGGCGGGGACGGTGCGGGTAGGGGCGCAGCGCTGTTTTGCAACTATCAGCTTTATCGAGAAGGGACGGTTGGAGTGGCTTTGAGCGGCAATATAGTTTTGGAAACAATAGTCGCTCAAGGCTGCCGGCCGATCGGGCATCCTTATCGGGTGACGGAAGGAGATCGGAATATTTTGCTGAAACTCGAAGAACAAACCGACGATAGCAGCAGCGGGGGCATCGAGCGATCGCCCTTAGAGGCACTTCGAGAGTTAGTTCAAACTTTGAGCGAAGAAGACCGAGAATTAGCCCAGCACTCGTTATTTGTAGGCTTAGTCAGCGATGAATTCAAGCTGAAATTAGAGCCGGGAGATTTTTTAATCCGCAATCTGTTGGGAGTAGATCCGAAAGTGGGGGCGATTGCGATCGGCGATCGAGTCCGTCCCGGACAGCGCATCCAATTTCACCTGCGGGATGCCCGCACCTCCGCAGAAGACCTAGAAATGCTGCTCGATCGCTATCAGCGGGCCGCCGAGTACAGAGGTACATCCACTGCCGGGGCTTTGATGTTCTCTTGTCTGGGGCGCGGTGAAGGACTTTACGGCCAATCGAACTTTGACTCCCGACTCTTTGGCCGATACCTCAAAAACATCCCTCTGAGCGGCTTTTTCTGCAACGGCGAAATCGGCCCCGTCGGCGGCAGCACATTTCTGCACGGCTACACCTCAGTATTCGGGATTTGCCGCCAAAATTCATAATTTCTGAACTGTTGACTGTTGACTGATGACTGATGACTGTTGACAATCTCAAATCTCAAATCGATCGACTGATGACCAATAACTAAAAGCGGCAGTCGCCTGCCGCTTTTAGCTGTCACTAAATGTCTGGAAACCTTAGAAACTAAAGGTAGTCCGCAGGAGTCCGACCCAGATATCGTCGTTTCTGTTGTTGTGTTCGGGATTCAGAATCACGTAAACGCCCGGTGTCACCGCAATAAAGTCATTGACTTGGAAGCGATAGAAACCCTCTAAGTGATAAGAGGTGTTGCGGTTTCTGGCGACATCACTCTCAGTAACTTTTGGCGGTACACCGAAGACGAAGCCGAGGAGGTTGCCTTGCCGGCCAAAATCTGCCAGGGCCAAAGTGATAGCACCATTCTGGATGGTAGCGTCATTGTTGCCGCCCCGCAGTTGTTCAGCCTTCGTATAACCGTACCAACCGCCAATCTGAAAGCGGCTGCTGGGTTTGAAGTTAACCTGCACCCCAAAGTTATCGGATGCAGTGGGTGCTAGACCGAAGGGCTGGTTCGCCAAAGAACTGCCGGTGCTATTCAAGATGTTAACATCGCCTGCGCGATTGTATTTCCGGGTGTAAGTCAGGCCCAAATCAAACGGTTTGCTAAAAAAGCCTATCTGACCCAGAGCGCTGAAAGAACCGTCGGCAACCCCCCTGCCGTTTGCGGGGTTGGGAGCATCGCTCTCGCCGGCCAGATAGCCCGCGGTAGCTTGGAAGTTGCCGAAGTTGTAAGTCATACTTGCGCCAGCTCCCTGCGGCCCGCGGAATACGGCCGGGTTACTACGAGATCCAAATCTGGAAATTGAAGTTGTACCTGTAGACTTAAAGGGACTAGCTGTGTTTGCAATTTCATCCAGGTCAAGTCCTAGAGGACCGACAATGAATGTAGCGTTACCCGTCGGGAAACTATAGTACAGCTCCTCAAGTATGAAATTGCTACTCTCACCCCCCTCATAGCTTAGGCGAGCCATGTTGGTACCGGTAGCCGTGGCTCTGTCGTAGCGGGCGATGTTGCCTGCTTGCAAGCGGGTTTTGAGCAAATCTCGACCGGTGAAGCTTGTCAATAAGCTCAAGCGCACCCGGTAGCCGAAGTTGGTGACTGTTTTGTCGTCGCGAGTGCCAACTGCATCTCCGAAGGTGTCGCTGGCGGCAAAAATGACTTCTCCTGCCAGTTTGGTTGTGGTGGAGAACTGGTTGGCTTCGAGTTCTGCGGTGCGAGCTTCTAGGCCGTCTACCCGTCCGCGCAGGGTAGCGAGTTCGGCAGCAAATTCTTCTTGCAGGCGTTGCAGGATGGCTAAGTCGTCTCTGGTGACCAAGTTACCTGTTGACCCAATTAGTTGGGTTATGTTGTCTAAGCAAGCGTTGACGCCGGCTGCAAATTCGTAGCGAGTCAGGGCGCGGTTGCCGCGGTAGGTGCCGTCGGGATAACCTACGATACAACTGTAGCGTTCGACTAGGGATTGCAGGGCTTGGAATGCCCAATCTGTCGGGCGCACGTCGGAGAGCTGAGTGACTGATGTCACCTGGGACATGGTTCCGGACTGTTGGGCCGGCAGTGCTTGGGGAGCGACAGGGACGATCGGGCCGCCCATTCCTCCGGGTACTGCCTGAGCAATTTCTACCTTAGTAGCTGGGGTAGTAGCTGGGGTGCTGGCGACTGCTGGCACTTCTATTTTCGCAGCGGTGACTGCTGGCACTTCTATTTTCGCAGCGGTGTCTGTCTGGCTGCTTTGTAAGGCCAAGTCTGATGCTTGGGGCGACGACGGTTCGACTGTGCTGGCTGCTGCTACGGGTTCAGTCGCTGCTGCTGTGCTGGCGGGAGCGCTTGGGGCTGCTGAGTCGATTTCGCTCGCTGTGGTTTCGAGTGCTGCTGCGCTGGTGTCTGGTTCGATTGCAGCCAGTTTTTCAGGCTGTTTTTGGGCCTCGGCGGAGTTGGCGACCGGGGTTTGGGCAGCTTCAGCGCTGCTGTTTAAAGCCAGCTTTTCTGGGGCAGCAGGGGCTGCTGCAACTGGTTCTGCAACTATTTCTGCAGCTATTTCTGCTATTTTTGACTCAGATGACTGAGCTGTAGCTAGCTGGTTGGCTTCAGCGGTTGCTGGAGCTTCTGCTGCGATCGCAGCGGCACTGACGACTGATGATAACCCCAGAATTGTCGGGGATACTAGCAGTAAATTCCAAAAAGTTCTGTTCATTTTCCTCACACCTTCACACTCTATTCAACTCGATCGGCAATTCCCAACTGCTAATTTTTGTGGTTGCTTGCCTGTTGACAATAACTGCCAAAATAGAACCTATCCATAACTGTTGATTCACAGTAGGCGTGTCTAGTTCCTGGTTGAACGTAGGAGGCTGGCTCCTTGTACGGCCCAGGCATCAATTCAGGTCAACCCCACATTTCATTACAGTTGATTATACCATCACCTGCTAATCTCATCTCTAGATCGCCAGACTTGCTTGACTTGCTTTGCGGGCGATCGACAACTGGTTTTACGGGTTCGACCACTATCTGCCTTTAACTGACAACTGCCCAGAGCCTTCGGTTACGCCAGACTTAACAGACAGTTATAGGTAGGATTGTGGCTGCTTGTCGCATCCCTTATACAGCTTTTTCTCCTAGAATGTCAAGCTTTTTAAGCTAACTTTAAACCTCGCAGCGCGGCAGGGGGTATTTTTCAGCCAATAGTGGGGAAGTCAGAGCTAAAGGTTGGTAAATTTACCCCGTCCAAACCAAAGTTCCGGCTTGACCAATTTTGGTTTTTTGATGGCCCCAGCAGTCTCGACTTGCCAGCGCGATCGCTATTTTTGAGACTGCCCGTTGGCGGATTTAATTTCCCGCTACTTTAACACAATTTTTTTGCGGTCTGGCAGCAGCAGCCGACTGAATGTCTGTTAGCTGAAATTATAGTTTTGTGGTCTCCCTGTCTTGCGTTTGACAACCAGTTATTTTTTTGGCACAGCCTCGGGAGATCAAAGGACATTTTCTCTGTGATTTATGCCACTGCCAAAGTGTCCATTGATTCTCCGGGCATCCTGGACGCATCAACCGGGTTAGATGAACGCCAATACTTCCTTTTAGGCGATCGCTCAAAGTTAAAAAACCGGGTTTACGACAGTAAGGAGTGCATCCAAGACGGTTTTCAGTTGCTAAGAACACAAGTAAATGCCGCCAGTGATGGGAAGGCGATCGAACAACCTGTAGATTGGGCAATACAGTCGCTCTTTCTATGGTATGTTAAATTGAGGTGTGCCATCTATATTTTTTGACACCATCTCTGACTGGGATGAAAAGCAAACTGCGGCTGTTAGTAGTGGTATTATTGCTATTAGGATTTTTCTTTCGCTTCGTCAACATAGACAAAAAGTTTTATTGGTATGATGAAGCATTTACTTCCCTGCGGATTTCTGGATACACGCAAACAGAAGTTCTTCATGAAATAAGCAGCGGTCAGTTATTAGCAGCAAAAGATTTGATGAAATATCAGCGCCTCAATGCGACAAAAGATTTTGGCGATACTGTTAAAAGTTTGGCAATAGAAGAACCTCAACTGCCACCACTGTATTTTCTGGCAGTCAAGTGTTGGGCAAAACTATTCGGTGATTCTCCGGCAGCGATCAGAAGTTTCTCAGTTTGGATGAGTTTGTTAGCGTTTCCTGGTCTGTACTGGCTGTGCCGAGAATTGTTTGCACCGCCGGAAGTGGCGTGGATAGCCGTGGGATTGCTAGCAGTTTCTCCGTTGCACGTGCTTTACGCTCAAGAAGCACGTCCCTACAGTTTGTGGCAGGCCCTGATTTTGCTTTCTTGTGCCTCTCTGCTGCGAGCACTGCGGCTGCAAAACAAGCTAAGTTGGAGCATTTACGCAGTAGCAAATATTCTGGGATTTTACACTCATTTATTTAGTTTGTTAGTTGCGTTAGGACACGGATTTTATATCGCAGGAACTCCAGGTTTTACGTCGAATAAAAAGCTAGTGAGTTACTCGATCGCAATTGCCGTGTCGTTGCTAGCATTTCTGCCTTGGATGGAAATCTTACTGGTAAATAAAAGTGCAGCATCCGGGGCGACAAGTTGGGCTAGTCTAGGAAGTCAGAGGCTATCTTTAGTTAAAAATTGGGCCGGAAATATCGGTCGCGTTTTTTTTGATTTGGGGCTAACTTCTCATGCGAGATCCGTATATCTTATTGGTTTAGTGGCAGCGACTTTAAGTTTATTGACAATCGTAGGGTATGCAGTTTATTTTCTGTGTTCGGAGACGAACAAACAGGTTTGGCTGTTTGTATTGACGGTGATGGCGGTGACAGCACTGGCAGTGATGCTGCCGGATGTTATATTGGGAGGAATCCGATCGACTAAAGCTCGCTACCTATTTCCGACTTATTTGGGGATGCAAATCGCTGTTGCTTACCTTTTAGCGACTAAAATTACCGCGCTGGGCGTGCCAAGCTGGAAACGGCAAATGTGGAAAGTTTTGACAGTTGTACTGTTAACGGGGGGGGTGCTGTCGAATGCCGTTAGTTCTCAAGCCGAGACTTGGTGGACTAAGGAATGGGGCCGGGAAAATCCCGAAATTGCTCGCAGGATCGATCGTGCTCCAAAGCCGCTGCTTGTCAGTGATATCTCGGAAGTCAGTCTGGGAAATATACTCTCAATGAGTCATTTGTTAGAACCGAAAGTGCGGCTGCAATTGGTATTGCTTGACCCGGAAGCGCGCCGCCGAGCTCAGTTGTTTGACAGACCAACTATACCCAATATTCCTAGCGGTTTTAGCGATGTTTTTGTCTGCGGGCGATCGCAGAAGTTTAGTGCTAAGCTGGCGAAAATGCAAAACTTGAAAATCGAGCTGCTTTCAGAACAAAAAACCGAAACGCTGTGGCTAGGCAAGTTAGTAAAAAAGTGAGGGTTTATGGAAGATTTTGGTATTATTATTGCCTGCTGCGACCAGGATTATCTGTTTGCTAAGGGTTGCTGTGCTAGCATCCGATATTTTCTGGGAGATGTGCCGATTTGTCTGTTGATTGACGGTACGTTTTCTGTGAGTGCTTTGGAAAAGTCCTACGGGGTGCGAGTTATCGATCGCACAAGCGTTTCTGAAGAGGTTCTCAGAAAAAGAAGTTTTGGTTGGGGCAAAACTAAAATGATTGCTTTCTGGGAAAGTCCTTGGTCAAATTTTATGGTTTTGGATGCCGATACGATCGTTTGGGGCGATGTTCTCAAGTTGGCTAATTTTCAAGACTTTGATTTTATTGTAGACCAACCTTGTCAGGAAAATTCTGATGCAGATGTTTCAAAATTTTTCTTTGACATTCCGGGCGTTGAGAAGCATTTCCCCTCTTTTAACTGGTCGAAATATCGAGCTAATTATTTCTGCACCGGTACTTTTTTTGCAAAGCGCGGCGTTTTTAGCTTGGAAGAATACGTGGAAATTTTAGATTTTACAGCGGCAAATCCGGGGATATTTAAGTACGGAGAAATGGGGTTTTTGAACTTTATGATTTTCCGGGCCGCGCAAGAAAATCGGCTGCGGGTGCAGAGTGTGGATATGCAGTTGTTGGTGCCGGATTTTGACCAAGATGTGGTCAGAAAGCGGTTTCCGGTGGAAGAAAGCGGGCCTGCGGCCGATCGCACTCAGGCGACTGTGATTCACTGGTGCGGGCCGAAGCCGACTTTATCTAGTGGGAAAGTTTACTCGGAACCGATGAATTTTTGCCGCCGCAAGTGTGAGGAGGATGTTTGGAACCGCACGGGTTTGGCTGCCGAGATGTCGCTGCAAGTTGAGGATTGGCAGCGATCGATCTACGTGTACAAGAATAAGTTTAAGAAGAAGTTTCGGCAGTTGGCGGGGAAGTAAGTAGAATTTTTTAACCGCAGATGTCAGCGGATGAACGCGGATGCACGCGGATTTGGGCTTACCTATCCAGGGGTAAAGTTGGCCCGGCTGGGGGTAAAACTTGGCGGTGAACGCTTACTTTGTGGCTTTCCCGCTGAGTTTGCATTTCGACGGCGATAGCCTCAAATTCGACTTCCATGCAGCCGTAGGGAATCTCTAACTCGATACTTGCTCGGACGTTTCCCAACCCGTTAGATTTAAATTCGGTAATCCAGCGCGGCCCGTCGAGAATCAGGTAGGTTTGCCGATCGTACACCCAAACTTTCACATAAATCCGGGGCATTAATTCCGGGAGTTGCACTTGCACTTTTACCGGCCCGCCGGCGACGATTTCGGCGCGAGGCAATTCCAAAATGGGCATCGGTACTAACTCGTCTTCTGGCAAAACGTAGGGAATCGGGGGAGTGTCTTCTGCTGCGACAGTTGCGGTTTTTTGAGCAACTTGTTTCGGCTGCGGGGGCTCGTCAAAGACCACAAATTCTCTGGCTTCCGGGCTAGTGGATTTGGGGTCGGAAATTGTTTCGCTGGTTTCGGCTTGCTGCTGGGTGGGACTGCTTTCTTGGACAACGGCAATTGCGTCGCTGCTATTGGCGGTGGTTTTTGCAGTGGGGGACAGGGTGGTTGCTTTCAGCCAGTCGGGGGATTCGCCGTTGCTGGCTAAGGAACTCAGTCGCGACCAAAATCGACTTTCGACGTTTAAGGTTTGAAATGCCTGTTTTGTGGGTGCTGGCTGGGTTTCTGGGGCGGTTGTTTCTAATTCGGGGCTGTTTTCGGGTTTTTGGTCGATCGCTCCGATTTCCGCTGTTTTAGGGGATTGTGGAATGTCTGAGGGTTTGGTTTGTGGGTCGATCGACTCTGCGGCTGTTCGAGGCGAATTGGAGATTTCCGACAGCAATTGCGATCGGCTGCCCTCGGGCAGTTTGTTACCGAATGCGGGCAGTTCTAGGCCGCCTGCACTTGGAGTCTGACGGGAACTCAGTTGAGGGGGCAGGGCCTCAGCGGTTGGGGTTTCGGCGGCGGATGGAGGGTCTAAAGATTTTTCTACTAGCTTGAGGAAGGATACATTTTTGGGGCTGCGAGGCGGTTTTGAGGCTGTTGGGGAGGGTTCGGCTTGATGCTTTTCTTCGATGAAATTGTCTTTAATTTCCTCTAGAAGATGCTCTAAACGCGCTGTAATTGTGAATAGTTTGGTGGCAAGGGTTATGCTGCCGCTGGTGAGAATTGCTTCTCCTAAAATTAGGCGGCTTTTGCACTCGGTTGGGATGTAGGTGACGCAGGCAAAGATGCAGGGGGGAACTTGTTCTGGCATCGGCTGCTGGATTTGGGCGAGAATTTGTGAGGTTTGGGGGTCGCGCAGGTAAATTTGCAGTTGTGCTGAACCGATGAGTTGCTTGAGTTCTAGCGCTTCGGATTCGGGGATGAGAGTTGCTGTTTTTCTGGTTTTTTGGGGGGGGTGGGGAATGTCGATTTTGCCGGAAATGATTAAGGGGCGACCGAGTTGGGTGACGAAGGTTTCTCGATCGAGGGCGAGTTCGAGTTTGACGTGGGGTTTAGGTTGGGGGGTTTGGGGAATTGGAAATTGGTAGATTTTGGTCTGCTGCGGTGCCTCAGCGGCTGGTGGGATTTGGGTTGGGGCGGGACGATCGACCGCTGCGGCGATTTTTGGTGCTGCCGCGGCAGTGGCGGGGATTTTTGGTGCTGCCGCGGCAGTTGCGGGGATTTTTGGTGCGGCGGCGGCAGTTGCGGGTTCGGTTTGGTCGATCGGCGGTAGCGGTTCGGAAGTTTCCGATTCTGCGGGCAATACTTCCAACTGAACGCCGTACTGCCAAGGTTTTAATGGTGTTGATTTGGGATCTGGCAAGCAGGAGAGTTCCCACAGTCCCGGTTTGAGCCTGGTGTAGGGAATGATCACGACTAATCCTTCGGGGTTGGTGCGGGCCGATCGGCTTTGGACTTTCCGCTGCGCCCCTTGCTCGAAGGAAGTATGGGTAACGCGAATTTCGATGTCGGTGTTGGGGTGCTGAATCCTAGCAACCACGCGGTATTTGCCTTCTAGAATTTCCACGTCGGAGGTTTCTAGGGGCAACCAGGCGCGATCGCCTTCTTTCTGTAGCAAAAATTCTAATTTTTTCATCTTTCTTTCCCCTTGAAGGCTCCCGCTTGATTCATCACAGGTTGGTGGTGGTTTGTTGAGCGACAGCTACAGATATTAAATTACTTTATGTTGTATAGCCTATCACCTGTGTCGGTCAAGAGGCCCATTTACCAAGGACTGCCGATTATGCTGAAAGCTGCCCAATAATACGGATGGGATAAATCTTTGCTGTCGAGTGTGGGGATGGACGGGGGCAAGGGAATGTCGCCTCGGGAAGTTCGCAGTTGACCGCCTTCGATCGTCACTTTGCCTTCGATCGCGGCAATTTGTGCTTGCCTGAGAGCTTCCGCTTTAATCATGGGAGGATCTTTTGGCCTGCTGATTTTTAACTGCTGGTAAAACTCACTCATCAGGGCGAGAGTCCCCGCATCGCTGACGTACCACAGACTGGCGAGGGCTGATTTTGCTCCCGATTGCAGCGCTAAACCGGCAAATCCGAGTTCTGCTTCTTTGTCTCCCAATGCGGTTCTACAGGCACTTAATACTAACAGTTCAAGAGGCGGATTGTTCCATTTTAAATCTCTCATTTGATCGAGACCCAGTTGGGTGTCCCAAAATTGAATGTAGGAGTTATTTGGGGTTCCTGGGCGGAATTCTGCGTGGGTGGCAAGGTGGATGATTCCGTATTTTTGTTGCAGTCGCTGGGATTGCAAGTTTACTATGGTGAAATCTTCGTTGAGAAACGATTGACCGGGCCACTGTCGGGCGATCGCGCCCAATTCTAACGGCACTGCCGGCAGCGGTTCTTTGTTTGCCGTTTCTGAAAAATTTGATGCTCCCATTGCTAGGACTTGGGTGTTTCTGAGGTCGGTGTAATTGCTGTCTGTGAATTTGAAGGCGGGGATGCGGGCGAGGCTGTATTTTTGGATCAGAAATTGCTGTCCGTCGTGCATTGCTCCTAGTGGTACGGTTCGCAAACCTGCGCCGACGCAGAACAGCAATGTTTCAATTTTTCCTGTTTGCAAATCTGTTTCTAGGGGTGCAATTATCCATTTGTAGAGTTGTTGGGCTGGTTCTAGATAGCTGGTGGTGTTGAGTTTTACGGGATTGGTGATTTCGCTGCCGAATTCTTGGACTGCTGAGAGCAGTATCTCTTGTTTGGCTTCCGGGACGCTGCGGTTAATGGGCGGGCGATCGGGCAATATTAAGATTAATTCTAGTTGATCTGTGCGCGGGATAGCGTAAATTAAAGCTGGTTTTTTCTTTGTTTGAACTGCTAGGCGGGAGAGAGTTTCTGATATTGCTTGGGCGGTTTTCGCACGGGCCCTAAAGTCTTGTTCAAAGTATTTTTGATAGTCTTCTTCCCAGTCTTGTTCGATTCTGGTTAAGGCTTCGGTGAGGTTTCCCCGATCGAGTAAATTTCTCATTTCTTGCCCGTTAAGCCCCCCCTGGTCTGTGTTTTGGGCAATTGTAGCGAGGTTCGCCGTGCTCCAGCAGAAAAATATTGCTGTCAAACAGTAAAAAATAGCTTTTTTAATTTTTTTATGAGTCGCGTGTTTTTGGCGTTGCTGCGGGGATTGGTAGTGCATGGTTTTGTGGCGGTTGAGGGCGCAGTTGACGGCAGCAGTTGGCAAAAGCTGGGATGTGGCTGGGAATATTTGACTGTGCTGGCGATCGCGGCACGATTATAGCATTCAAGACAAACCGCAAATCTCTGCCGTAGGGCGTGGACACCAGCACCAACAGAGTCCCCGCGCCAAGAAATTCGCGATTTATGTAAACTTTTGTAAAGCAGGCAGAAGTTTTGCATCAACAGGACTTACGCAAAAAGCCGGTTTCTTCAAGTAAGTCCTGTGTCCTATAGCCTGTTTCAGATAGATGAGGTACAAGTTTAGATTTTAGATTTTAGATTTTAGATTGGGGGATTGAGGAATTGTTAATTAATTAGTAAATACCTCATTTTATGAGAAGCGCTATACATAGCACCCTGGTACATTTAACCGGCATTATCTCTACGGGCGTGTTTGACTTTTTGTCGCACATCCGCAGTTCTCAGGTTGAATCGGGTTTTGTCTTGGTGTTGAGAAAGAAATTACCCTGAATCGAGCGCCGATATATTGAGTTACTTCAGTAGACATATTCTCTGTATTTACTTATTTTAAAATAGTTAGGTTTTTTCGCGACAACTTACTTAAAGCTCGACTGATTGATTGTTTTTCCTCCGATATCTGCCCGGTTATTTCGTACAGTTCACAGAGACTGCTTTTGGCATAAGATTTTGCCTGGAAATTTCCTAATTTTTTAGCATCATTGGTGGCAGTTGCCAAGAGTTGAGCAACATAAATTAATGCGGGTGCTTCGATTTTTTTGCGTGGCACGATCGTTCTTCGGTTAAAAACTCTAAAATTTATCGCACTTCTCCCGATCGATCCAATAAGTGTGGCATATATCGCTCACACCCCTAAGTTATCAATAAACACACCTAATTATTTAGAGGATTTTACGCTATGCGGTCGATCGCTTTTTCCTTGTTGATTCTTGGTTCTCTCGCGACGATAACTGAAGCCTGCTTCCTTCGGCTATACATTGTGTGCGATCGCACTTGGCAGGGTGCGATCGCGATCGGACGGGGAAATCTGTCTTAGTATTTCTTCACATATCCTGCTTTCGGTCTATGATATATGCCTTATGGCGTATTTGTGTTTAAAGCCCGTTACCGCGTACCGCTGATGAGTCAATCAACCAATTCACCGCTATCCCAACCATTTTCTCGAAGAACCGCCCTGAAATTCCTCGGAGTCGGTGCCGCCGGCGGGCTGCTGGGCTACTCTCGATTTTCCAAGCCAGAGCCCGCCGTTTTTGTGCAAGATTCTATTGACTTGCCGCGAATGCTGAATCAGCGCAAAACCGTTGCAGTTGTCGGGGCAGGCTTGGCCGGGCTCGCCTGTGCTTACGAACTCTCCCAGCGGGGTTTCGCCGTAACATTGCTAGAGAAATCGCCCCAACTCGGCGGCAAAATTGCTAGTTGGCCGATTCAAGTCGGGAACGAAACTTTTATGATGGAACACGGTTTCCACGGTTTTTTTCCGCAATACTACAACCTCAAAAGTGTGGTTGAAGAACTAGAAATTACCGATAACTTTGTATCTTTAGAATCCTACGCCGTTCTGTTTCGAGACGGCAAATACGAACCCGAAGTTTTCCGTCCCAACCATTCAGCTTTCCCCTGGAATATAGTTGATTTGGGGATATCTTCTCCCAATCGGCTCAAGTGGGGAATCAATCTGACAAAACCCGCTCACTGGCAAGTGTTTCGGGAAATCGGCGGTTTTCAAACTCAAAAAACTTTCGATCGCCTCGACAATATCTCAGTTGCCGACTGGGTAAAAGGTGAATTCCCGCGCGGGCTTTATGACTTGTATTTTCTGCCTTTTGCCAAGTCCAGCCTCAACGCTCCCGACGAATTGAGCGCGGGAGAATTAATGCAATTCTTCCACTTTTACTTTTTCGGAAATCCAGAGGGTTTGGCATTCAACGGCACGCGGCAAGATATGGGCACGAGTTTGGTGCAGCCTATTGCCAAAGCCATTGAAAGCAAAGGCGGCAAAGTATTAACAGATGTCGCAGTCAGTGACATTCGCTGGGAAAACGGTCAGATTGATTCTTTGACTTACCAGTCGGCAGACGTGCAAACTAAAATACCTTTTTGGGTAAAGCGAAACGCGCTGTTAACTGACAGCAACTCTACCGAATATTTCGGCGCTGGGGACAGCGTATTTGCCGCCGCACCGTCGGGAAAAGAGGCAATTTCTCTGAGCTGCACTCACCAAGGCTGCACAGTTCAGAAACAGAACGACGGTCAATTTCACTGTCCTTGTCACGGGGCCGTTTTTGATGCCGAAGGGCGAGTTGTCAGCGGGCCTGCTCAGCGGGATTTGCCTCGATTTAAGGTAGTCGATGAAAAAGCAGATGAGGTACAGTTGGTTTCCGCCGCGAACAATTCCCAGACGCAGAATTTGGCGGAAACATTGAAGGCTGATTACTATGTTTTTGCGGCAGATGTTCCGGGGATGCAGCATTTGTTTAGTTTGGCCAGCGGTGAGGTAAATCCGCAGGTGCACAGCCGAATCGAGAGTTTGAAAATAGCCGATCCGTTTGCGGTGGGCCGTTTTTGGTTCGATCGCGATTTTCCCTGGGAGCACAGCAATTTCAGTTCGCTTTCCGGCTACAAACTGACTGACAGCATTACGCTTTACCACAAAATTCAGGATCGGTTCATCGAGTGGAATCAGAAAACTGGCGGTAGTGTAGTGGAACTGCACGCTTATTGTTACAAGGAGAAGGAATTTCCGAACCAGGAAGTTTTGCTGGCGACTTTTGAGCAAGAATTGTACGAAATTGTACCGGAATTAAAAGAGGCAAATATGCTGCACCGGGAATTGGTAAATCAAAAAAATTTCTCTGGATATCCGCCCGGCAGTTATGCGGAAAGACCAGAAACTTGCTGCGCTGTTCCCAATCTGTTGTTTGCGGGAGATTGGGTAAAAATGCCGTTTCCGTGCGGTTTAATGGAAAGGGCTGTTAGCAGCGGTTTGTTGGCAGCTAATGCTATTTTATATCAGGAGGGTTTGCAGAGGCGATCGCTCTTGACAGTGAATCCCGAAGGCGTGTTAAAAATCTAAGGTTTGCAGCGGGGCGGGTTTTATAAATCGTCAATTATTGGCTGCTATTCTCGGTGAAAACCGCCCCCAGCCATAGCATTTGAGATTTGAGATTTTAGATTTGAGAATTGAATAATTGGGAATGACCCGCCCCAAAATGGATACCGTGCCACCTACTCCTGTCGTGGAGAGAGAAAAATTTGCTATCCTACTTCAACCTGCCAGATTCATTTGTGGAGTAAATCTCAAATCTCAAATCTCAAATCTCAAATCGACTGACTGATTCAATCAGGGTTTGCAGGTTTGCTACAGTTGCATTCTTTTTTTAAGATAAGTTATGGTTTGTGGGTGTGGTTTCGGTGAGAAGAAAAAGCAGAGCTTGCAAAAAAAATATTTGCGTTGAGCTGGTGCATCTGCGGTTAAAATAGTCAATAAGTATAAAGCAATAATAGATGCTGAAGAATAACTGCAAAATTCGCAATAAATCTGTAATGTTTGATGCTTTTGCAACAGAATACGATTTCGCTGCCACTTTGCAAAGCCAGAATGATTTCTTTATTAAAAACCTATCGACTAGCAAAGGTGCAGCATTAGATATTGGCTGCGGCTCTGGAATTCTGGCTTTTGAATTAGCCCAGTATTACGATAAAGTAGTCGCCGTCGATTTATCAGCAAAACTGCTGGCTATAGCCAGTCAAAAACGCTCAGCTCCTAATATCGAATACATCCAAATGGATGCCAGTAAATTAGTGTTAGACCGCAAATTTGATTTAATAGTTAGTGATGCCACTTTCCACCACTTGCACAATCTCCCCGCCGCCCTCTCTGCAATAAAAAAAATGTTAAATCCGCACGGAAAAATTGTCTTTTTAGATAATATATCGGAAGTCGAAACACCTGCTACAATAGGCTACATATTAGGTGCAGCAAGAGATTTTATTCCTGACTGTTCCAAATACGGATTTCGCAATGCTTCAAGATTATTAAGATTTAGAGTGTCGCCAAGCTGGTTGAAGCATTTAGCTAGCGACAGATATTTGTCAGAAGGGAGATTTAGAAAAATTTACGGTCGTTGCTTTCCGGGCTGTTATTTTGTAAAATTGGGTTGTTTTATGGGCGTAATCTGGGAACATTTGTAATGCAAAACAACGCGATAAAATCGGAATCTGCAAGGGGACAAAAAACTCACATCCGCGAGTTGGGCATTAATCTCGATCGCTGGTATGCGATCGCCCGCAGCAGCGAGGTGCAAACTCAGCCCGTCGCTGCGAAAATCTGGAATCGGGCGATCGTACTTTTCCGCGACAGTGCGGGCAAAATCAACGCTTTAGAAGATAGATGTCCGCACCGACAAGTTAAACTCAGCCACGGCCAAGTTAAAGGCGATTTAATCGAATGTGCTTACCACGGATGGCGGTTAAATGCAAGGGGAGAATGCGCCGAAGTAGATTATTTAGCAGAAAATCAAAAGCTACCTAACTGCAAAATTCGCTCCTATCCCGTCAAGGAAAAAAACGGTTTTATCTGGCTGTTTCCCGGCGACGGAACCAAAGCAGAAAAAATAGATTTATTAGATTTATCAGAGTGGGAACATCTCAATTATATTGCCACAGTTTCAGTCATCGACTGTCACGCTCACTATTCATTTTTAATTGAAAATTTGATGGATATGTACCACGGACACTTGCACGATGATTGGCAAGCTTGGGCAAATCCGGTGTTAGATACTTTAGAAGAAAACGAGCATCAAGTAACTGCTCGCTATCAGGCACAAAGTTATTACAAAATAGATAAAATTTGGTCAATTTCTCAGTTATTTTTTAAGTCTCTGCGCCGACTGCACCCGGAACCGCTGGAGGTGAGCTATGTTTACCCGCACTGGGTTTCAACTTTGGGGAGCGACTTTAAGATTTACTGCTTGGTTTGTCCGGTGAGCGAGACAGCAACTCGCGCTTATTTAATTCATTTTACCTCATTAAATGCGTTTTGGCGGCTGCACAAATTGCCTGTTTGGTTTCGCAAGTTTATCAAAGATAGTTGTTTCGGTGCTGCTCAAAAGTTATTAGATGGTTTGGTGCGGCAGGATGTATTAATGATCGAGGAAGAACAGCAGGCTTTTTTGCAGAATTCAGAAAGAAAAAGTTATGAATTAAATCGGGCTTTAGCCAGCGTGCAAAAGTTGATGAGAAGTCAGGCAGAAAATGGATAATTCAGTCACAGATTGAAATCTGCACAGGCTAATATGTATATTTCCCAAAAATCAGGGAATTACAACCGAGGTAAATTCGGCTAGTCCTGAACGCAGAAATTGTATTTGGATGCGCTAGGATTTAGACTAACAGTTACTTTAAAAGAAGATGAATTGGCGATCGGCGAATGAAACCGATCGCCAATCTGCGTTAATCTGCGTTAATCTGCCCCTATCTGCGGTCAAAAAACCTAAATCCCGCAGCACAAACCTTACTTTTTAGGACGCTGCTGCTGGTAAACGCTGACAACCTTATCCGCATAAGTAGCAGTTGCCCCGCTTTTACAAGCTGCGGAGTCCCCTGTCATCCACCAGCAAGCGGCGCGGCGTACAGCGGTTAATTCATTGTTGCTGCTAGCTTTGTATTCGTCGCGCAGCAAATCGCCCACGATACAGGTAACAATTGATTTGGCTTTTGTCGCGTCGGCCTCAAATTGTTGCGGTGTTAAATCTTGTTTGGTACAGAACTTTGCCCAACGGGAAATATTGTTCGGTAAAACTTGCCACTGACTGTACATTCCGTCATTTGTGGCTTGTGGCGGGGCGGCTTGTCGCAGCGCTTCTACGAGGGCGGAAACTTGCGCGTCGGTGACTGCTTGCGCTGTGGCTGGAAGTGTTTGCAATCCGAGGCTAATTATCAGGCTGCCGAATAGTAGATTGGTTTTTGCGATCGATTTAAAATTCATTCACAATGCCCTGTTTGATTTAAACTTTGTTCCCTCAAACAAGGTTTACTATTTTGTCGCTCGAATGCCTCTGTCTTAAGTATGATTTGCTTTTTGAATGGACTGTCGATCGCACTTACGATAGAAATTGTTAATCAATTACGATAAAATCATGGAAGTACAACGAGAGAGAAATTCGCAACTACCTGAGAGCAGATGGGACAAATCCTTTTGAAGATTGGTATAACTCGCTCCGGGATACCACAGGCAAAAATAGGATTCGGTTAAGGCTTAAGCGAGTCATGACTGGTAATCTAGGAGATTGTAAGTCCGTCTGAGAAGGAGTTTTTGAACTCAAAATTGACTTTTGCCCTGGATATCGGCTTTACTTTGGACAAGTCTGGCTGACAATTGTACTTCTGCTAATAGGTGGAGATAAGAGCTTTCAAGAGCGAGAGATTGGCAAAGCTATTCAATATTGAAGAGACTATGAAAGACGTGAAAGCACCAACGAGTAGGAATTACCAAGAATGTCTGATCGAATCTCTGAGAAATGCCCAAGAAGCAGCAGGTTATATCGAGGTGACATTGACAGAAGCCAGCGATGAACCTAAATTGATCCAAATGGTACTCAAAGATGTTGTAGATTCTCGGCTAAAGTTCAACAATTTATCAGAGTCAGCTCAACTTCAATGGGACAAGCTCGACAAGATGTTGACAGAAAGTGCAGGTTCGGAAATCTATAGTTTGGTAGCACTGCTCGAAGCGTTAGGATTTAAACTAGGAATTAATATAGCTGATATTGAGTTGTCTGCTGAATGTACTACCGATCGCCCTACGATAGAAATTGCCGATCGACTGCGATAAAATTATGGAAGTACAACCGAGGGAAATTCGACGTTACACTACACCAGAAGGTACGGCACCATTCACCGAGTGGCTTGATTCGCTCCGCGATCGAAATGTTAGAGTTAGAATCAAGTCTAGGCTTGACCGAGTTGAGCAAGGCAATCTCGGAGATTTCAAGTCAGTGGGACAAGGAGTTTTTGAACTCAGAATTAATTATGGCCCGGGCTACCGCCTCTACTTCGGACAAGTCGGCTTGACAATTGTGGTAATCCTCATAGCTGGGGATAAAAGCACCCAAGAACAGGACATTCGACAAGCTATAGAATACTGGACAGATTATGAAAAACGTGAAAATGCCTACGAGTGACAGCTACCGCGAGTACCTAATTGAATCTCTCAAAGAGCCTGAAGAATCTGCTGGTTTTATCGGGGCTATCTTGGAAGAAAAAGACCCTGAACCAGCACTCCTGAGAAATGCCATCAGAAAGGTGATTGAGGCTAAAATCAGGATGAATGCTCTTTCGGAGTCAGCAAAACAGCATCACGAAAAACTTGATAAGATACTGACTGAAAGCGGCGGTTTGGAAATCTATAGTTTGGTAGAATTGCTCGAAGCATTAGGATTTAAACTAGCAATTACTGTCGCAGATACTGAGTTGCCCCCTGACTCCGAATCAACGGAAATTGGGGAATCAGAATTATCGCCCGAACCAGTAGTTAATCCCAGTTAAGGAGTAAATCGCGCCCTCACCCCTCCCTCACAAAATCAAACAACCGGTGAGCCATTTCTAGCTTGCTGCAAGATGCTATTTCTACTTGCTTCCCGGCGGCATTAATTAATATTGCTTCATTGGTATTGCTGCCAAAACCTGCACCTATTCGATCGATCGGGTTTGCGGCAATTACATCCAGTTTCTTCGCCCGCAATTTCTCCAAAGCTGGCTTGACAATATCCCCAGTTTGTGCTGCAAACCCGATTAATTTTTGGTGCGGCTGTTTCAAATGTCCCAACTCTGCCACAATATCCGCTACCGGTGCCAAAGGCAAACTATTCGGGAGCGATCGCTTCGGCAGTTTTTCACTGCTGTACTCAGCCGGCTTCACATCCGCTACCGCCGCCGCCATCACCGTCAAATCCGCCTCGTGAAAGCATTGCAGCATCGCCTGCCGCATTTCTCGGGCACTCGCTACTGCGATCGCCCGCACACCTGAGAGCGGCAACTCCCCAGTTATACTGTGTACCAGCGTCACTGTCGCGCCCCGGTGCCCTGCAGCTTGCGCCAAAGCTATACCCATTTTGCCGCTGGAAGGATTGCCGATAAACCGCACCGGATCGAGGTGTTCGCGCGTTCCTCCCGCACCGATCAACACCCGAAGGCCCGCTAAATCTCGATCGCCCTTCGCATACAACAGCGATTCAATATGAGGCAAAATCTCATCAGGTTCTGCCATGCGGCCGACACCCGCGCGATCGCACGCCAGCATTCCCGCCCCCGGATTGGCAGCATGATAGCGGGGATCGGTCAAAACTTCCCGCCAATTTCGCTGCACGGCCGGCTGTTCCCACATATCCGTATTCATCGCCGGTGCCAGCAAAATAGGGCAAGTAGAAGCTAAGACAGTATTAGTCAGCAAATTATCAGCAAAACCACCCGCCAACTTAGCCAAAGTATTAGCTGTCAGGGGAGCAATAACAAAAACTTCCGCCCATTCTCCGAGTTGAATGTGCAAAGGGCGGCCGTGATTTGCTTGCCAAAAATCTTTGTCAGTAAAAGCAGGATGGCGGCAAAGAGTAGCAAAAGTCAAAGGCGTTACAAACTCCCCGGCCGCATCAGTAAGAATAGCTTTAACTTCCGCTCCAGCTTTCGCTAAAGTGGAAACTACTTCGCAAACTTTGTAAGCCGCAATCCCGCCGCTAACGCCGATTAAAATTCGTCTGGCCTTCATGTCATACCATTTTAGATTTTAGATTTTAGATTTTAGATTTTAAATTTTAAATGGGGAATGACTGATGAATACCCGGTTGAGAGCTGGCATACATTCACATTCTTTTTGGAAACTGGTGTCATTTTATCATAAAAAAGAATCAAGAAAGAAATTAAGATAAAAACAGACTAAAATCCCTAATTCATCTGTTTAATCTGCAACAAAAGATGCTGCTAACTTCTTCCTCAATTCCGTCGAAAATTTTAAGCTAGATTTTTAAGTCTATGCTTCGTCGTAGGCTTCCATATCCAGAAGGTGGAGATAAGGTTCAACCAGCTCCGGCCGCTGAAAAGCAAGCGATCGCAACAAATGCCAATCATTCAATCCCTCAAAAGGATCTGCATAATCGTCAACTTCCAAACGGACAGCCAATTCTGCCACGTCCTGAGAAGTAAGTACAGCAATATCGCGCGATGCTTTGGTTAAAGTTTTCATTTTTTTCCCCTGCCCGAGACTTCCGCCATACTATATACTAAACCTTTAATCAGATTTCGACACAGTTTCTACAACAAAACTTCGCATTACATCTATAACTTCCGGCAGAATCTCGTGTCCCATGTTAAATTCTTGATACTGCACCGCAGCTTCCCAAGCAGTCAAACTGTCGCGCGATCGCACACCAGCACTAACGGGTACAATAGTATCTTGAGTACCGTGCACGATTAAAACAGGTGGTAAAACACTCCCGGCAACTGGCGAAATCGACGGGTGCAAATAACCGCTCAGACAAATTAAACCGGCTACGGGCAAAGTCAATCCCAAATCTAGAGTCATCGCTCCACCTTGAGAAAAACCGCCTAAAATTGTCCGAGACAAAGGCACACCCGTGCTGCTTTCCAAAGACAGCAAAAATTCCCTCAGCAATTGCCGACTTTGTACCAATCCCTGAGCGTCTTTGTTTTGAAGGTCATACCACATTTTGCCGCCCATTACATGGGGATGAGGAAACGGGGCATCGGGAAACACAAACTGATAATCCGGCAGATTGAAAGCCGGTGCTAAGGAAGTCAAATCCCGAGCATTAGCACCCCATCCGTGCAAAGCGACAATCAAAGCGACAGGTTTGCGATCGATGGTTGGCGGAATGCTAATAGATTGTAAAGACATCGTAGTTAGTAATTGGTAATCTGGCATTGCTACAATTATAAATTGTAGCAGCGGCTAAAACCCCAGATATTTGTTTGGGTGAGATTTGACTAGAAATTAGCACGCGCTTGCCAATAACTCTAACTAGGAAATGTTAAGTTTTAGGAGTTAACTGTACGCTGTGCAGAAAAGCACCTTTCTTAAACTAATTAACCAAGGGGAGAACGGCGGCGCTCTAGCGTCCCCACGAGAAAGGAAGATGCGAGGGAGAGCGAGACTCGACTAGAAGCGAGATCGATCCCGCTACTTCCAATTGACACCTACTGCAGGTGAAACCTTAGAAACAGATTGCTCGAACTGTTGCCGTATGGGTATCTCAATCCAGAATTCAGTTCCCTCTCCCGGAGCCGATACGCACCTGAGCGAACCGCGATGTTTTTCCACTATTTGATAGCCGATAGACAATCCCAAGCCAGTACCTTTCCCTACAGGTTTGGTAGTAAAAAACGGCTCAAACAAACGTTTTTTTACATTTTCCGTCATGCCCGCTCCATTGTCAGCGATTCGCACGCACACACAATTAGAATTTAAAATTTCAGTGCGAATCCGAATAGTAGGTGAAAATGCCGAAATAGGTGGATTTTTCACGAGGGAAAAACAATGATTTGTTTCGTCATATAAAACATCAATGGCATTAGTCAAAATATTCATAAATACCTGATTTAATTGTCCCGCCCAGCACTCCACCAAGGGCAAATTTCCGTATTCTTTGATGACCTGGATGCCCGGAAAATCAGCTTTAGGTTTCAGCCGACCATCCAAAATCATCAAGGTGCTGTCAATGCCTTGGTGAATGTCAACCGACTTCATTTCAGCTTCATCCAAGCGCGAAAAATTCCGCAGAGAAAGCACGATTTGACGGATGCGTTCAGCTCCCAAATTCATAGATTTTAGGACTTTAGGCAAGTCTTGACTGATAAAATCCAATTCGATCTCTTGTAGTTTCGCTTGCACTTCGGGCGTTGGGTTCGGATATTGCTGCTGGTATATTTCTACAAGTTCCAGCAAGCTTTGAGTATATTCGCCTGTATGGATCAGGTTGCCAGAGATGAAGTTGACAGGATTGTTAATTTCGTGGGCAACTCCAGCCACCAACTGCCCCAAGCTGGACATTTTTTCAGTTTGGATTAGTTTCAATTGAGCTTCCTGCAAATTTTTCAGTGCCGTTTCTAGTTCAGCGGTGCGCTCTTTTAGTTGAATTGTACGATCGTACACTTGCTGTTCTACTTTTGCGGTACGTTCTACAGACATCAACAGGTAAATCGTCAAGCTGCCAGTCATCAATAGTCCGATCGCGCCAATTGCCAGCGAACCCTGATACGTCCTCAGACTGTTGTACCCCTTCCCGGGCAAAACTAGCAGCATCCACTGGCGGTCTGCTACGTTAAATAGGCGAGTGCAAGCACTCGGATATTGACAGATTTTTGCCGACAAATTACCTAACTCTGGCTTTTCGTGTTTTGGGCGATCTATCAACTGCTTAGCTTGTGAGTCGTAGCGCACCAGAAAGCGTTCTTTCTCTATAGCAGAGTTGTCATAGAGGTAAAAATTAATGTTGTCTAAATTTAGCGATTCTAAAGAGAAATCGACCATATTGGTAATCTGAAACAGACCCGCAATAACTCCCATGAGGTTTTGGCGGCTGTTGACCGAGTTATCAGCAGAATTTGTGCGGCGGGGTACTGGTAGAAATACTTGCAATCCCGGTTGATTGTTGCTGACTAATCTAATCCGCCCGGAAGCCGCTATTTTCCCGGTATTCACCGATTTCTCTAAAGCTGCTTTGCGATCGGGGTTGGAGGCAACATCAAAACCGATCACTTTGTTATCTTCTTTTAGTGCTTCTCTGTAGGTAATTGGAAAGTATTCCGATCGCAAAGCAACTGCGATCGGCTGTTGGTCAGGATCTCGTTCGTAAATTTGAAATGCCGGAAAACCTTCGGCTCGAATTGTCCGTTCGTAAGCTGCTTTTTGGGCAGCAGGCACGCGCCGAATCCAGTTAACAGAATGTATAGCAGAATTTCTGGAAAGTGCAGATTGAGCGAATTCCTTAAAATCTTGTCTGGTAACTTCAGTAGATCCCCTATAGAATGCTTCAAGTGAGTAGAGAAATTCTAAATTTTTATTGATGCTTTGCTGCAATGCCACATTCAGGCGATCGGCTTGCTGATGAAATTCAGCTTCCATTCGTTGGTTTTCCTCATGCCAAACGACCGCCGCGGCTGCCAAGGACAAGCTCGTACCGGTGCAAAGAGTCAAGGCTGCTGGAATGTAGCGACGGTGCGACAGTAAACTTTCCCTCACCGAATGAAACCAATTGCTCGCAACATTCATATTCCCACACCTTCTGCCACCGGAGTGCAATTCGTTTAAAGACTTGTGAAATTCCTTGATAGCACGAAGGACAGCGCAGAAACCAGATTGTCTAAAAACTTACCGGAAAACGAGAGGAAAGCCCCCGAATTCAGGCGTGGGGATGAACTCGGCAGCGGATGCGGCCGCCTACAGTCTTAGAAAAATCCTGGTTGATTTCTAAAAGCATGATATGATTATATCATGCTAACAGTAACTCACGAGTACAAACTACGTCCGACCAAATCTCAAGTTCAAATATTTGAGATTTGGTTGTCTGTTTGTCGTCAGGTTTATAACTATGCCTTGCGAGAACGGAAAGATTGGGTGAATTCTCGTAAGTCTTCTGTTAATGCTTGTTCGATAGTTGGTGAGTATATTATCTCACCGGATACTCCTAGACCAACCTATGCTAGTCAGTGCAAAGGTTTGGCAGAAGCTAAGAAGCATTGTCCCGAATTAAAGACCCCTCATTCGCAAGTATTGCAGCAAACTTTAAAGGTTTTAGAGTCGGCATTTGTGGCAATGTGGGATAGAGGGCATGGGTTTCCTCGCTTCAAAAAACGGATGCGCTCGTTTGTTTTCCCGGCTGTTAAGGATGCAGCAGTGGAGAATGGAAAGGTTAACCTGCCGTCTATTGGGTGGGTAAGGATGAAAATGTCTAGACCCACACCAGAGGGTTTTCTACTCAAGCAAATTAGAGTAGTTAAAAGGGCATCAGGATATTTTGTCATGCTGACCTACCAGTTAGCAGTCAACCTGCCCGAGCGCCCACCGTCAGGACATCCATTAGGGGTAGATATTGGGCTGGACAAATACCTCGCAACTTCAGATGGAGAATTAGTCAACGGACCGAGATTTTTTCAGGCACTTCACCGCGAGTTAAAATCACTGCAACGAAGATTAAAGCATCAAAGAAAAGGGTCTAATAATTGGCTTGATCTCCAGAAAAAGATTGCTAGAATTCATCAAAAAATCAGTGATACCAGAAAGGATTGGCACTATAAATTAGCTCATCGGTTATGTGACCGAGCAGGAATGATATTCGTTGAGGATATCAATTTTAAGGCTTGGGCAAAGGGGATGTTCGGTAAACATACTCTGGATGCAGCCTATGGTCAATTCTTCTCGATTCTGTCTCATGTGTGTTGGAAGCGCGGGGTGTATTTTGCTCGTGTTGATAAAAACTATACGAGTCAAATTTGCCCCCAATGTGGAACCCATACTGGTAAGAAAACCTTGGATGTCAGAATCCATAGTTGTCAGTCCTGCGGGTACACCACTCATCGCGATACAGCAGCAGCACAAGTAATTAGAGACAGAGGTATCCTTGCGGTCGGGCAGCCCGTGAGTAAAACTGCTTCTGGAGGCGTTCTATCGGGGCTCGATAGTAATATCGGTCTAGAGTTGAGCCTGTGAGAGAAGAATCCCCCGCATTCTATGCGTGGGGAGTGTCAAGAATAGTGCATCCACGACTGAGGAATTGAAACCAATTGTAACTAACTGTAACGAAGCGAGTTCCTATCTGGGCGTTCCCCAACTTCGTGCCCCGCAATAACCCAGGAACGAGAAAAATTATTTAAAATTTTGTAGGGCGGACACTCCTGGCCCGCCCTACAAAGCAAAGTTAAATCTAGAACAGCTTACAAAACAGTCCCTATTTCCTTCAAATAAACCCGCGTAAACGGTTCCTCATCCCCCAGATTATACTGTTCGATCAGCCCCTGGCGGCGAATAGAGATACTATTTCCTTCCCTCACCACAACAGTATCTTCATCAGTGCTTTCTCTGACCAAAATCATCTCCGTTTCTGTCGGATTGTCCAGCACCACCATATTGCTGCCCCGATAAAACATTCCCTCATCTTCCAAAATATCTTCGGGATATTCAGCAATTAACAAATCGAGCTTGGGATGCCGCAGCAAACTTTGCAGGTTAAGATGGTAATTTTTATTCAAAACTTTTTCAGAACGGTTGACAAAAATTCCACCGCGACAAACAGCACCGACTGTCCAATCGGGATGCTGCAACAGAATGTGGTCGATGGTTTCTTGCAGTTCTTGCACCGAAATTCGGTTGAAAGTAATAATCGGAATTCTGGCGGATTTTCCCGATTGAAAGAAAGTTTCGATAATATGCGAAGGCACATCAACACCTTCGCCGACAGCCGGGTTGAGGTGCATGAAAATTCCCGGCGCGGCATTGATCTCGATAATCCCAAAATTGCCTGTTTTCCAAGATTTGGTGAGAGTTTCTGTTACCACATCAATCCCCAAACAAGTTAACCGAAAATGTAGGGCGATATCTTGAGCCAAAACAATGTTATCCGGGTGAATAGTGCGGGTAGCGTCGATGCTGACGCCGCCTGCGGAAAGATTGGCGACTTTGCGCAGAGACACAGTGCGATCGCGAGTTAGCACGCTATCCAATGACAGCCCTTGTTCTTCCAGATACATTTCCATCGCTTCGTCGGACTGAATTTTGCTCAGGGCCGAAGTTGGCGTATCTAAACGTTCTGGTTTGCGGTTTTCGCGGCGGATTAATTCGCGAATTGTTGAGTCGCCATCACCTGTTACCCAAGCGGGTCGGCGTTCAGTTGCAGAAACAAATTTGCCGTCAACGCACAGCAGCCTAAAATCCGATCCTTTGATGCTGTTTTCCACAATTACTCGCACCGGGTCTGTTTCGGGAATTGCCTTAACTGCTCTTTTAAAAGCCGCCTGCAATTCCTCAGCATCTCGGACATCTGCTGTGACGCCAATTCCTTTATGACCGACTACTGGTTTGATAGCAACTGGGTAGCCAATTTCTCTCGCAACTGTCAGAGCTCCGTTTTCTGTGGAGACGATATCGCCTTTGGGGACAGGAAATCCTAATGTAGCGAGAAAAGCTTTACAATCGTCTTTGCGCGTGGTAAAGTCTGAGTCTAAGTGGCTGTCAGAATCAAAGGTAGTTGCAGAGCCGCGAATCAGTTTTTTGCCGTACCCGTATTGCATTAGTCCTTCATCCCACAAATAAAATGCGGGAATGCCTTTTTGGGATGCCGATCGCATTAATGAATAAACTGTCGGGCCTCCGTAAACTGACTGCCGGAACATATTTTGCAGCGCGCCCATTTGTGCTTCCAAGGGAAAGTCTTGATTTTGATTGATGGCTTCAAACCAATCCCAAACAGCGTAAACGACTGCTCTGGCGCTGCGGGCGTGAAGCGCTTCTATGCTGATTCTGTAAAACTGAGAAAACGGCTTGACGTTCCAGTGTTGGAAATGCAAACCCATGTCGAGTTTTGCTACTTCTGAGGCGGTACGGCCGAACAGTTGGGCGTGGTTCGAGAAAGTTTCTTGCAGGAGTTGCGGGTAGCGATCGCCAATAATTTCCTGGTAATGCGCGATCGGCAAAGGTTCCCTAGCGCCCGTCACCGCTAAATCAAAAACTAAAGCCGCAGTGTCTAAATAAGGGTTTGGCCCGATATAGTGTTTGAAGTTGAAAATATCAAAAATATCGGTTTTTCGAGCATTGACGCGGGCTGTTTCGGTGCTTTTTTCTTGCAGCATTTTCTAACCTCCTTTGAGCTAACTTTTTACAGTAAGTCTCTTGTCGGTTTATGGGATACTACCTGCGGGCATAGATATGGCAGCAGCGAGACAAATACTGCGACCAATTCTGTCTTCAGCATAGCGGGAGAGGAGGACTGGGAGAGTGGGAGAGTGGGGAAATGGGCAGAGGGGGGAGAGTGGGAAAATATTCCTTCTTCCTTCAACATCTGACTGAGCAGTGATGGCTGAGCATTTATGGCTAATGACTGCTTTCTTCCCAGTTCACAAAAAAAACCTATAACTTTTGAGAGGTGCAGCGCCCGCTTAAATTGTTTATCACTGTGAAAGAGAATTTAAGAGGCAGCAAATCATGAACATAGCACAAACTGCTCTCAGGGATAAAGTTCACGACTTGGCTGAGGAAGCATTTCACCGGAAGCTGATTTCTGGCTACGGCGACGGTCAAAACAGCAACGAATATCAGATTGTCTGGAACGGCAAACCCAGACACCTACCTTTAGAACGGGCGCGTACAATGTTGAGCAATTTGATCGAACGCTCGCACTAAGGGGCGATCGGACTAATTTAGGACTTACGCTCATCCACCCGGTTTCTGCGAGGAAGAAGAGGTTTATGGGGGAAACATCCAGTCAGAAATCGAGTTTATGACCCGCGCGCGCGTAAGTCCTGATAAATTCAACTGATTTTTTGACCCACCTCTATCCGGTTAGGGTAGGGGGGGTTAAGTTTTTTTTAGCAAAAAGCTGTTTACAGCCCGGGCCCGAGCAAACAAACCCCAGAACCCTTGAGTTTTGTCCGTCCAGGAATCGTCAAATTCAAATAATTTTGTGTATCTATCTATACCTTTGGGCAGTTTTCAGAAAAAACAATTTTGTGTTTTAGTGAAATTTAATAAATTAAAAGTGGAGATCGTATGGCGAGCAACGAAAATCAGGGGAAGTTGCTAATTATTGGGGGCGCGGAAGACAAAGAGGGGGAGTGTAAAATTCTGCGGGAATTCTTGCGGTGCGCCGGAGGCACTAAAGCCCGCATTGTAGTGATGACGGCTGCGACCAGCCTGCCGGGAGAAGTAGGAGATAATTACATCCGAGTGTTTGAGCGACTCGGCGCTGAAGATGTGCGAGTTGTTGACACCCAGAGACCCGAAGATGCCAACAATCCAGATTATTTAGAAGCGATCGAACAAGCGACTGGCATATTCTTTACCGGCGGAGATCAAGCGCGGATTATTAACTGCTTGAAAGACACCAAACTCGATGCAGCTATGCACAAACGCTACTCGGAAGGGATTATCATTGGCGGCACCAGTGCCGGCGCGGCGATGATGCCAGACATGATGATTATTGAAGGAGACTCGGAGACAAATCCCCGCGTTGATGTGGTAGCAATGGGCCCGGGAATGGGTTTCCTTCCGGGAGTTGTCATCGACCAGCATTTCGCCCAGCGAGGTCGTTTGGGACGCTTAGTTACCGCACTCTTGCTGCAACCGGCCGTGTTGGGATTTGGTATTGACGAAAATACAGCTATTTTAGTCAGCGGTGACGAGTTGGAAGTTATTGGCGAAAGCGCTGTAACAATCATCGACGAGTCGGAAAAACTCCACGACAATATAGATGGACGGTTGAAGGATGAGGGTTTGGCGATTTGCGGCGCCAAGTTGCACATCCTCCCCCACGGATACCGATTCAACTTGAAAACTCACCAGCCGGTGCTCGATAACGTAGCAACTACAGCAGATAGGGAAACGGCGATCGCCTGATTTACTTCCAACGCCGCCAAAGTAAATGTCAAAATTATGTAGGGTGCGCAGTGCACACCTTACCGCTTCAACAAAGTGTCGCGGTTTTTAAACCCCGATATTTCGTTGAGAACTAATAAAAAGAAGAGGTAAACTCCTCTTCTTTTTTTCTTGTGGTTTCTGGTTTTTCAAGCACTTTTCTGTTCACCAAAAATCGACTGCTGCCCTTCTTCAGTCGATATTAAATTCCACCCTTGAATTTTCAGCTTCTGAAAAGTTGCCCATCCCTTAGAACCGCCCGGTTCCCGGTAGTCGGGTGCAGCGTACTGCGGAAAAGCTGTATAAGGCCGCCACGCTTGACGGGCTTCGGTGCGCAAGTGCAGTATCTTTTCTCCATTCCCTCCCAATCTGGGCAACCAACACATTTGTTTTAGCATTTTTAACACTCCAGAGTTTTACAGTAACGGTAATTTGGCAACATCCCCAATTAAACTTTTAGAACCCTAGAGACGCTACTCGGAATATCTAACGGGTAACAGGGACGGATGAGATTTTCACCGATTACCAATTACTGAGGTAGCAGCAGTCGTTAAAGCTGATGAAAGGTTCTACAAAGTTTGCCAGTCAAAAACTCGAAAATAAGAGCTGCCAAGACATAAGCAAAAATAATCATTGCTATTCTCGGCTCAAACTTGACTTAAGGTCGATCCCGAGAAAATCCAGTTGAATAAAGCATTCATTTTTCTGGTTTCCCTTGCCTTTCAATTACAAGCCGATCCTCTCCTTTTCCGCTTAAAAAGACATCTTTCTACAGTATTAGCTCTGTCAACGAAAAAATGTTCCTTTAGTTACAATTATTAAATTTTTATCACAATTTATCTAGTTATCAAAAGTTAAATTAATTTTCATAAACAGCGCTTAATAATTTTTAGTTACTTTAACTACATTTTAGATTTAAATCTGACCTCCGGGTGCTGATAGGCGGATCTTACTAAATCCTCCAGGTGTTCATCAGCACCCTAAAACATAAGAGTTACAAGTTTAACTCTTAAGAACGATGGCTACAGATTTGCTAAATTGTAAAAATAAATACTAATCACAGTTATAAGTTCTGCCAATAAAGTATTCACGGCCGCAGCAATTGAATTCAAACTGTTCCCTCCCAACAACAAAGCAGCTACACCGATCGGCTCATTTTCCAAATCGGATGAAATTCCCTGACAAAAAGATGATAAATATTTCCGCACTAAAATTCAGTTAGAAGACGGTATTTATCAATACAAATTCCGAGTTCAATCGCAAAGTCCGTGTTTTGAACTGGACGAACGGGTAGAAATAAACGATCCCCACGCCACTGAAGTTGACTGCACTACTCATAGAAGTGCAATTCGCAGTTGGGCAGCACGACGACAAAAAACTCCCAGAAAATGAAGAATTAGTGATTCACGAACTGCACGTTGCTGATTTTTGGGGCGCAGAGGGTTCTGACAGCCGCAGTAAATTCTAGCAGGTTATCGAGAAATTAGATTATCTGTGCGATTTAAGGATAAATGCGATCGAACTAATGGCAGTTAATGAATATCCGGGCGATTATAGCTGCGGCTACAAAGTCCGCGATTTCTTTGCCGTAGAGTCAAGCTACGGTGGAACCGCAGATGTGAAGCGATTAATTGACGAATGCCAAATTTTTCGCATTTTTGCCAGAGAAAATCTCGCGGGGAAGACTTTCGATATCGAAAAGCTCAAGCAAGTTCTGGATGGCAAACAACAAGGCGATCGAAACACAACTAATGCGATCGATTATTTCGCCAGTCACGACCGCGACTGCTTGCTAGCGGAAGCAAGCTTTCGGATTCTCGACCGAGAAATTGCTTTTAAACAGGCTAAATTGGGAGCGGTTTTGTTAGTAACCGCAGGAGGAATACCGATGCTGTGGATGGGGGAAGAGTTTGGACAGTCCACTCGGGAAACTCCCAACCAGCCGAATAAACTGCAATGGTCTTTGTTGAAAAATCAGCCCAATCATGAGTTGTTGGAATACCACAAACACGTGATTCGGCTGCGGCGAAATTTGCCGTCATTTTATAGCGAAAATCTTGAATCGATCGCGAAATTCCCCAAGCCAAAGTGCTGGCTTACGACCGCTGGAGCGATGAGGGAACGCGAGCTGTAGTTGTAGCCAAATTTTCGGATACTTATCTATCTGGTAACAGCATTCTTAACTTTCCGGCGGGAACTTGGCACGAGTGGATGTACAACAAAATCGTAGAAGTTGGGGAAGAAGGCTTTAAGTTTGATTTGCCGGAATGGTCAGCGCGGGTATTTGTTTGAAAGCCGGAGAATTTATGTCTCCAGGCAGATGAGAATCACAGTTGTACAACATTAAATGGTAGTTAGGACTGGCAAACCAAACTCAAGAAACCGGGTTTTTCTACCCTGGCGGATAGCTGGAACGATACTTTTTTGTAGAAAAACTCGGTTTCTGCGTCAACGCCGTGCGATCGCAATTCCTGGTATTGAGAATAACAATTGTACGGGGACGTGCCAACTGTCAATTAACACAAACTTTGTGGGAGGACAAACTCTATGGGCTGGTTAAAAAGACTGTTTGGTTTAGAAAAACTTGAAAATCAAGAAACTGTTGACGCTCCTGCTTACCAAGCACCTGTAGCTCAAGCTCAAGCTCAAGCTCAACCTGCTGCGAGCGCTCAGACAATTCCGCCGGAACGCATGGGATTGAATGGAGAATACGATCAAAGCGGTTTAGCTAAACGGGTGGCTCAGGCCTTTGATGCAAATCCTGATGTTGCGGATATTGAGACCGTTTATGTGGCTCAACACGGATCTACGGTGGTTCTCAAAGGTACAGTTCCCAGTCAGGAAATTGTCAACAAGTTGGTGACAATTGCTAAAGGTGTTAAGGGTGCAACTGGGGTAGAAACTAATCAAGTTTCTGTCGGCTAGCGCGCAGGTTGTTGATAACGGTTAACGGTTAACTTTTACAGGACTTAGGCATTCCGACGCCTAGAAACCGGGTTTTTTAGCGAAGCGGCGGGCGGGAACGAAATATTTCATAAAAAACCCGGTGGCTGATTCCTTATGCGTAAGTCCTATGTTCGCAGTTAACGGTTAACTGTTAACGGTTATAAGCTGTTGGGCATTCTTGCGTTGTATTGACGGTAAAATTTAAATGGGTCGGGGCTTAGCAACCGCCCTGACGATTATGGCGTTCTTAATTGCACTTTCTGCATGCGGTCGATTGCAACTTCTGTCTTCCTTCTTGCTTCTTCCATAACTATTTTTTTCAGTTATCTTGCTTGACGTAAAAAAATATGACCGGGGAAACTTTACAACCTACTCGCGGAAAATTAGAAAGGACTATTGCCCAGGGAATTCAAGCTTTGTACCGCTCTCAACTCGGACACCAAACGAGTCAGGCACTGTGCAATATTTTGGATGACAAACTGATAATTGTGATCGAAAATGCGATTACTCAACCTGAAAAACTACTGGCTCAGAACGGTCAGGAAGATTTGGCTTCGCAGGTGCGATCGCAACTAGAATCGGTACTAGAATTGCAATTGAAAGACTTAATCAAAGAGGTTTTGGGCGTGCGAGTCACTGATTTGCTCACCGATGCGACTTTGGAGACTGGCCGCACAGCGACGATCGCAATTTTGGAGTCTGCACCTAAAGTTCGCGATTCTAATTCAAAGTCTAAAACTCAACCAAAAACGGCTGGAAGTTGAGGTGGTAGCGGATAATTGCTTCTAAATCCTTGATGTTAAAAGGTTTGGAGAGATATGCAACGCATCCGGCTTCCAGAATCCGATCGCGGTCTTCTGTTTTTGCTAGTGCTGTGATAGCGACAATCGGAATATCTATGAGATCCGGGTTTTGTTTGATGAGGCTTACTAATTCTATACCGTCTATATCTGGCAGGCAAATGTCAAGTACGATTAGGTCGGGATTGCGATCGACTGCTGCTGAAAGAGCTGCGTACCCGTCAACTACGGCCACGCATTCGCAGCCGAATAAATCCAGTATTTGTGTCAGAAGCTCTAAGTTGTCGTGATTGTCGTCTACTGCCAAAACTAAAGGACGGTTGTAAACCGCCTGTTGAACGTTATTGAATGACGAGGGTTCCAAATTCTTCTTCCAATTAGGGTAGTTCATAAATGCCGATCGAACTATATTCGATCAAAAAAGTTGTCCCCGAGGCATTCCTCAAGTGGCGATCCGGCACTTGAAACAGATTGGCTCGTATTTGTAGCTCTCACAGGGCTAGTCTTGAGTCTAGCTCGATTGTACAATATCCATGCAAGCTGGTGCACAGGCTGCACCAGTGGATCGATGCCATAACATTTCCCTATTTTTACCTATCCCAGCGCAATTTACCAGCTTAGGCCATACAGGTGCGTCAGCCTTGGCAACAAAACGCGATAAATACGAAAAATATTATTAAGAAATAATGCTCGCTTAATTGCTTTCAAGAGTGGCGGTAGATTTTGCAGGATACTATCAAAATTAGACCCCGATGTCCCCAGGTTAATCTATCTCAAGGAAGATTATAAAAAAAACTTAATTTAAAAAACTTCCACCTGCAGAGATATCTTTATTTGTCTAGTTTAGAGTTCAATATTTTTAAGTAGTAATTGTCACAATTTTAGCAAGGAAGAATATCAGTTTTTACTTGGTTTAACCCGAGATTAACCTAGGAGATTTTTATGACAATTGCAATCAGAGACGACCTGACTTACATTTTGCTGAAAAAAATTGGCAGCGGCAACGGCGGCGGAGATTCGGAAATTAGGAACGCAGCCGAGGAGTATGTTGGTAGAGAGGTGGCAGAAGCAGAATTGCTCGGTCATTTGGACTACCTCAACCAAAGGGAATTTATCAAAGCGGACTTTAGTGGAGAGCCTTACGGAGGAGCTGAGTTATTGCCGCCTTTAGTAGCATTTCAAGAAGCTGATTTAACAGAAAAAGGTCAGAAACTGTTACAGAAAATGGAGACGAATCCTCCGAAGTCTCTCCACCAAGAAGGATCGGCAGTTCCTATCGCTTCTGAGGATATGCCGTTTTTGGAAAAAGTGATGCTAAAAGGTCACTTGGAGGATATTTTTGATGCCCGGGACATTACCGAATTAGTGTACCGGATCATGCGCGATGTGATGACAACAGAAGCCAGCGATCGCGTGGAAGCTGAACTGCACAAAGAAGTTTTGCCTGCGGACGACAAAACCCTGCAAAAAGAAATAGCAGACCTCTGGAAAGATACGAATCCGCTGGTGGGATGGCTCAGCCGGGTGCGTCGGCCTTTGACGGGCGAACCTGCACCTTTGGGGATTGATGGCAATTTGTTTGCACGGAGGGTGGAACTAGAAGGCGGACTTCCTCCGGGAGTCAAACCGGAAACTGCGATCGCGGCTGTATTTTCTGCGACCAAGGATGAGCTGTCCGAGGAGCGAATTCAGGAAATAGCGGGCTTTTTGCCGGACAGAATTCGGGAAATTTGGGAGTCGGCTTAACCGGATTTTTCTTGGTATAAATACTTACAAACCGGGTTGCCGAACCAGCATTCTGCGCTCTTGAGCCAGAAGCTTGTTTCATCAACTCGGTTTCTGTATACCTCTTGTCTTGTAACTCTGTAATTGTTGTATAGTGGTAATTTAAGTCCCGATCGAACTCGCTCGGACTAGAGTTCTCACTACTGTGTTCGATCGCTCGTTTCTTGCCTTGTAATTGCTGTGAGAAACCGGGTTTCTAGCCGAAATTGTAAGAAAACCAGAAACATCCTCAGAAACTGAGTTTCTCGCTCCCGGGTTGGGTCAAGCCCATAGATGCCACAAAAGTGTTGTAATGTATAATACATGGCGAGTTAACACCGTGGCTCGCAAAAATGCTGTTAACAGCCCTGGAGATCAAAAGGGATGGCCCGCACTAAAGTCAGACAAATGTCACGATCGACTCTAGAACAAGAGATTTTACTCAATCGAATTACCAATCGCATCCGCAACTCTCTAGAACTGCAAGAGATTTTGACGACAACTACCAGAGAAATCCGCAGTTTTTTAGCCAGCGATCGGGTAAAAGTTTATCGCTTTGAGGCCGACGCTAGCGGTGAGGTAATTGCTGAGTCCATCAACGGCGGCAACTTGCCATCTCTTTTGGGTTTGCGCTTTCCAGCAAGCGACATTCCCCATAGTGCTCGCGAAATGTTTGTCAAAGCGCGGCAGCGAGTGATTGTAGATGTGGAATTAAAGCATCAAACAATTAATCGCTTAGATTGTCCCGAAACCGGCAAAGCTTTAACAGTTGAAGATATTCGCTATTGTCCCGTAGATCCCTGTCACGCTGAATATCTGAAGGCTATGGGGACACGTTCTTCTTTGACGGTGCCGATTTTGCATCAAAATCAGCTTTGGGGGCTGTTGGTGTGTCACCACAGCCAACCCAAACGGTTTAGCGATCGAGAATTGAAAATCGTGCAGTTGCTTGTCGATCAACTTTCAATTGCGATCGCCCAATCTTTTTTACTCAGTCAAGCTAGACAGCAAGCGCGCGACGAAGCCGTTATCAATCAAATCACCAGTTTGCTGCATTCTCCTCTGGAACTAAACGAAATTCGGAAAGCAGTTCTCGAACAAACAGTCAAACATTTAAATGGTTCGGGAGGGCGGCTGTACTTTGCAGCCGAGTTTGGCGATCGGCCGGCTTTACTTTATACCTGCGGCCTGCAGCCCCCGGAGATCGACCTCGAACTCAGCCCGTTTTGGCAGCAAATCATGGGGTTTGCCAACCAAGAAGATCGAGCAAAAAATGCCGATCGTTCCAGCCAATTAGCTATTTTTCAAAATCTATATTCCCAGCATTACACTTCACTTGACACAAATATTTCAAGTTTAATAGTACCGCGCTTGTACGCAATTTCTGATATTGCTCAAGAACCTCAACTTAAATCTGTATCTGCCAATTTTTTAGCAGCCTCCATTCGATCGTTTTTAGCAGTACCGCTGCAATACGGCCAACAGTGCATCGGCTGTCTCACCGTTTTTCGCAGCCCGATAGAAACCGAAATTTTGTGGGCGGGCTGTTGCACTTCCGACGCCAGGAACGATCGTCCCCGAAAGTCTTTTGCAGCTTGGAAAGAAATCAAAATCGGCGCAGCTCAAAATTGGAGCAGCGAGGAACAGAAGCTAGCAAAAGCTTTAGGAACTCACCTGTACATGGCTGCAATGCAGAGGCGCGTCGAGGCGATGATCAGACATCAAGCTTCTCACGACCAATTAACCGGTTTACCTAATAGATTGCTGTTTAATGAAAGGCTGTCTTTAGCTTTAGCTACCGCTCACCAAAACGCAGAAATGCTGGCGGTGATATTTCTAGATTTGGATAGATTTAAAAATGTTAATGATACTCTCGGCCACCCAGTGGGCGATTTGTTGCTGCAAGCTGTATCTCAGCGTTTGACTAACTGTTTGCGCGCGGGGGATTCGATTGCCCGTTGGGGCGGGGATGAATTTACTGTGCTGCTGTACAATCTCAACAGCCGTGAGGAAGCAACTAAGATTTGCCAGCTAATTATCCAGAGTTTAAGCAGTCCTTTTGATTTTGACGGTCTGGAACTTTATACTAAAGCTAGCTTGGGAATTGCTTTGGCTCCTTACGACGGAGAAGATGCAGAAACTTTACTGAAAAATGCTGATGCTGCGATGTACAAAGCTAAACAGAAAGGTCGAAATAACTATCAGTTTTACACGCGGGCGATCGGCAGTAAAGTCTCCGAGGATCTTAACTTAGAAAATCATCTTTACAAAGCTCTGAAAAAATCCGAGTTTGTGCTGCACTATCAACCGCAAATCAACTTAAATACCGGCAAAATAGTCGGCATGGAAGCTCTGATTCGCTGGCAGCATCCCGATCGCGGTTTGATTTCTCCCGATCGCTTTATTCCCTTAGCTGAGGAAACAGGATTCATCTGCGAAATTGACGAATGGGTGATGCGGACTGCTTGCTTGCAAAATCGAGCGTGGCAGTTACTGGGATTGCCGCCGATGCGGATAGCTGTGAATTTATCAGCCCGCCAGTTTCTGCAAAATAACACGGTAAAAACTATCGCTGCAATATTGTCAGAAACCGAATTAAATCCCGAGTATTTAGAAATAGAAATTACCGAGAGCATTGCCATGACAGATGTGAATCTTACGGTGTCGGTATTGCAGCAGTTGCAGCAATTGGGAATTCAAATTTCTCTGGACGATTTTGGCACCGGTTATTCTTCGCTTTGGTCTCTGAAAAACTTTCCCCTCAATAATTTAAAAATAGACAAATCCTTTGTGGCCGATTTGGTGCACGGCAGCAGCGGTGCTACTATTGTGAAAGTGGCGATCGCCTTGGGACAGGGCCTGAATTTACAGGTGATTGCTGAGGGAGTAGAAACAGCAGAACAGTTAGCATTTTTGCAGTCGCTTCAGTGCGATATGGGTCAGGGTTACTTCTTTAGCAAACCAATACCGGCGGCTGCCGTAACTCAATTGTACCTAGAAAATCGAACGGGCAACAAAAAAGATCTTCTATTTTGAGCGATATCTGTAGAGACAAAAGCTTTCGCAGTTTCCGGCGCTGGGTCTAGGACAGGGCATTGCCGTTTCCCTACGGCTGGCTTTTAATAATTGGTATAAGATTCAGGACTAAAATCATCATCAAAATAGGAGCACTTTAGTCCTCAGTACAAACAGCTTGATTGAGCTGTTGCGGCATTTAAATTATCTGTCAAAAAAATCAAACTTTTGTGGGACGCTGCTGTGAGCAACGCCCCGAATATACAATTTAAATGCGCGACAGCTTAGAGGTAATTCACCTGATTCGATCTTACTGCCAAACAAACACTTTCGCTTCGTATTCCGGCAAGTCAATTATAATATTGTCATCGCCCGATTCCACATCATAATTGCCCGTCCATTCGTGCCAAGTTCCGTTTGCCGGAAAGTGCGGAACGCTATAACCTGCCAGATAATTTTCCGACATATTCGCCACTACTACAACTCTCGAGCCTTCATCGTTCCAGCGAGTGTAAGCAAAAACTTTCGAGTCGAGGTCTTCGTGAAAAAACTCGATGTTTTCTGTGTAAAGTGCTTGGTTATTTTTGCGAAGGTGAATCAAGCCTTTGTAGTATTCCCACAAACCTTTATTCATGTCATTTCCTAGCAGCGTCCAGTCAATTTTAGCTTGCTCAATTGTTTTGGCTTTGTATTCGCCAAATTCTTCGCCCATCCAAATCAGCGGCACGCCAACTGCTGTCATTAACAGCACGGTTCCCAACTTCGCCCGTTTGAATGCTGCTTCATCCAAAATCCCGCGCGAACCCAATTCGGCAAAAACGCGATCGTGGTCGTGATTGCTCAGATAATTCACTACATTCGTAGCACCCAAGTAACCTTGCCGCTTGCAGTCAATCACATCTTTGAGACGTTCTAAATCAAAAGAATCGCCGCAGAGTTGTGGAATGATGCAGTGATAGAAACTGTCGTGCCAGCAGCCGTCCATCGGCCCGTCTAGATTCGTGATGCTGGGATCGTCGGGAATGTATTCGGCAACGGTATAAAACGGTTTGGGGCCGGCGGCATTTTTGGCTTCTTGAACGATCCAGTGCATGAAATCGTAGTTAGCAATTTGTCGCGCTGCGTCGAAACGAATTCCGTCGAGATGATATTCTTGAACCCAATAGCGGACTGTATCGCCAATAAATTTGCGCGCGGGGTAAGTTCCTAAATTTTCGTCGTAGAATTCGTAGTTAAATTCCGGGCCCCAATTGTTGTCGGGATCGCGGGGTGCGTGGTGATACCAATAGTCGTGATCGATTTGAGTTAGGGGGCTCGATGATTCGGAGTGGTTGTAAATCCCGTCGATGATGATGCGAATCCCGCGGGCGTGACACTCGTCTATCAGGTTTTTGAGTTCTTCTGTGGTGCCGTAGCTGGACTCGGTAGCGAAGAAGTAGCGGGGGTTGTAGCCCCAACTGTAGTCGCCCGGGTATTCTTTGAGGGGCATGAGTTCGATCGCGTTGACGCCGAGTTCGACTAAGTAATCGAGTTTTTCAACGACGTGTTTGTACTTGCCGCGGGCGAGGGGATCGGCTTCGCCGCCGGAAAAGTCGGCAACGTGCATTTCGTAAATCACTAATTCGCGATCGGCCGGCAGCGGTTTATCGTCATGCTGCCACACGTAGGTATCGACAATGCGATCGCCGTCTTTGATCCGAACAATGCCGTTTTGACTGGGATCGTCGATGTCAGTAGCGTAGGGATCGACCACATCTACCCACCGATCGGGTTCCAGAAACCAGCTTTTCGACTGAACGCGAAATTTGTATTGATAAACGCCATCCTTCAACTCAACTTGCGTGCGGAAATAACCTTCTTCGTCCTTTTCCATCGGGATCTCTTCCCAATTAGAAAAAGAGCCAATCAAGGCAGCTCCTTTGTTGTAAGGAGCAAATAACTTGAATTCAATAGGAGCGGACATAATACCTCTTTCTAAAAGATTTCAGTAGCAGTTGATACTTTTAATCTCCCAATTTTAAGCGAACTCAGGCATCACTCTGCAGATATAAATTTTTTAACCCTTAACTATTCCTAAAAGTATGGTAATATTGCCTCTGCCTGCGCCTTTTATGAATTGATATCGGGCAATATTGGCAGTGCGACCGAAATTAATCTAGCTGGGGATCGCTCAACAATAAGTATTATTAATTGGATATTTTTTGAGCATCTATCTTAAGGTAGATGAACTTGTTAAAATTTTAAAAAAAATATCTGTACATGGATAGATGCAGCTTTAAACTTTATCAATTTTTTAACTTTTTTAACAACAAACAATTCCTCTGCTGGTGCGCGCTGCCTACCCTAATTTTTTGGTAACAATTAGTCAGTCGGCGTGCACTGCACACCCTAAATCAGCGGCCGTAAGGTGCGCATTGCGCACCCTACTTTTAACTTGATTTTGCCTGATGATAAGGCTTCATCCAACCAAGCCAGAACGCAGGGCGAGAACGGCTGCCTGAGTGCGGTCATCAGCGCACAACTTGTTCAAAATATTGCGGACGTGGGTCTTGACTGTACCGACAGTAATGTACAGCTTTTCGGCGATTGCAGCATTGCTGTAACCCTGCACGATCAGTTCCAAAACCTCTAATTCCCGCTCGGTTAAAGGGTAAGTCTCAATGATGTGACTAAACTCGGGTTCGGCAGCCTTAATTGTGACTCTTTTGCCCTCAGCCTTCGGTTCTTCCGGCGCGGGTTCCTGAGTGCGAGCTTGTTTCAGGACGATGCGGGCGATCGCCGGATCGATCCAAGAGTTACCTTCGTGAGTTACTTTTACTACATCTAATAACTGATCGAAGCTAATATCTTTCATGCAGTAAGAATCAGCTCCGGCGGCAAAAGCTGCCAGAACTTCTTCTTCATTGTCCTGAAAAGTCAGAATCAAAATTTTTGTATCTGGATCGGACTCCGCTACCGCTTTTTTGAACTTTTGTGTCAGTTCAATGCCATCAAAATCCGGCAAGCCAATGTCTACAATTGCCACGTCAGGTTTTGAAGACTGAAGCAGTTTCAATCCGTCTGTAGCGTTAGCTGCATCGCCGACAACTTCTATCGTGTCACGCTGTTGTAAAGCTGTGCGGATGCCGACTCTTGTCAGGTCGTGGTCTTCTATCAAAGCAACGCGAATTTTACTCATCTTTTTTCCAATACTCCAGTAAACTTTAAAAATATCGTCAACTGACTCAGCTAAACTGAGTAAATTTGAGAATGTGTCCTGATTTATGGTTTGACAGGCCGCACATCATTTTTAAGCATACTCATGCAGCCGCCAAGAATGCAAGTTAATTTTTAAGTTATTTTGCGGCGATGCCTGCACGCTCCTTCCTCGGGACAGGTAAGCTCTCAATGCTTTAACAGTTTAACTGAATTATCTCATTGTCCGCCCGTTGATAGAGGTAAAGATACCACTACCCCGATAAATTTAAAGTATAAAAAATTTTGATGCACTCGGGCCGTCAAAATCAATAGAACTAGCAGCACGAGTCTTTCGCCGGTGTTAGGGCTCAAGTAGAGTGCTTATTTATAAAACCTGTTATGACTCAGTATCACGGCAATAACTGTTTTCGCTCGGACTTTTCCGATGCGGAAATATTACAGAAAGTATCTGAAATAACATCCCCCCAAGCGCAAGTTTGCGACCGCGAAACTCAGGACGATCGCCCGCAGTCGGCAACTCCTCAAATAAGTTGGAAAGCATATGCCGACGGCTGGGTGACTTATTTAGGTCAGCACTGGGAGGAATATACGGGGGTACCAGCAGCAGCAGCTTTGGGTTTCGGCTATCTGGCGCGCGTCCATCCAGAAGACCGCCCTCGTCTTTTGGCGAGTTCGCGCACTTGTGAGTTCCCGCCGCCAAGTTACGAAATAAAATTTCGCCTGCGGACGCGAGAGGGCACTTATCGGTGGAATCTGGCCAGAGGAACGCCCGCCAATCCAGACAATCAGGAAGTTTTGGAGTGGGTGGGAACCTACACAGATATCGATGCGATCGCAAAAACTCAAACCGATCCCCAAGCAGAACTAGAATTTTTGTCGCATCAAGCGCGTTCTGAAGCCAAATTCAGAGCAGAAAATTTGTGCGAAGCCGGGACGGTAAGGGACGCGGGGCGGGATTATTTCCACGCGCTAGAGCTATTTACAAATCTGTTGAGCCAGCGCGCGGGTAACTTGTGCCAGTTGTTGCAAGCGATCGCGGACGCGGCTGTAGAGGCGATCGCAGGAGCGGAATTTTGCCTGGTTGCTCTCCTGGAGTCCGATTGCAGCGACCTCAAACTCAGCGCTGTCGGGGGTACGGACAACTTTAGTGGGGGCAAAACCCCGCACGTGCAAAAAAAGCTGCTGTGGGAAGCGTTTGCGACGGGAGAGTCTGTACTGTGGCGGTCGGAGTACCACCAAGGCTTGCTGCCCGCGGCCGCCTGTGCAGCGGCGATCGAGTCGGAGGAAACCGGGCGTTTGGGCGTGTTGGCGATCGGCAACGCGAAAGACAGTACGGCGATTGACGGAGAAACTCAGCAACTGTTGGCGGTAATGGGAAAACAAGCTGCGATGGCAATTAACAATGCGCGGGCGATCGAAATATTAAAAAAGCAGGAACAGCTTTTAGACTTGCAAAACGAGCTGCTAATTCGCCAGCAGGAAGAACTGGAAAATCAGGGCCGGCGCATTCAACAGCAAAAATTGCAACTGCTAGAAGCAGCCAAGTTAAAATCGCAATTTTTGGGCACTATCTCCCACGAATTGCGAACTCCCATGAATTCGATTATTGGTTTTTCCCAACTGCTGCTGCGCCAGCACAAACAACTGCTGAGCGCGCAGCAAACAGAGATGGTGGGGCGCATTTTACATAACGGCAAAAACCTGCTACTGCTGATTAACGATATCCTCGACCTCTCCAAAATCGAGAGTGGCCGCACAGAACTAGAAACTGAAGAATTTGATTTAGCGCATTTAGTAATGGATGTCGCCATGCAATTTGGAAATCAAGCCACCGAAAAGAATGTGGCAATATCCGTCAGCGCGTGCTTGCAGAATCAGTTTATAGTTAATGACAAGTTGCGCCTGCAGCAAGTGTTGGTCAATCTCATTTCCAACGCGGTTAAATTCACCCATCAGGGCAGCATTTGCATTGAGGTGCGGGAATTAGATAGCGATCGGCTAATTATCACTGTTCAAGATACAGGAATCGGCATCTGTGAAACCGATATTCCCCACATTTTCGACAAATTCCATCAAGCCGACCAAAGCGCAACCCGCCAATATTCAGGTACCGGTTTAGGACTAGCCATTAGTGCCTCTTTAGTCAAAATGATGTACGGCACAATTACGGTCGAAAGTCAACCCAAACAAGGTTCGACATTTCAGATAGAATTTCCGCGAAATATTAAGCCTAATAAATAAACTCCTGTCCGCTAACTGGCAACATTGTTTTTATATCTATTTTTAGATAATATATAACAAGGTAAAAAAACTGCTGCTGGAGCATTTTTTAAACTCTACAAAACACTAAATAATTAACATGACTAAAATAGTTTTTGACTCGTAAATGCGATCCGAAAAACAGAAAATAGTGCTTGTCTTTGGTGGCAGATTGAAGGAGAATCAGGCAAAAAAATGGTTTGACTCCCGAATTATAGCGGTAAGGTGCACCGAAGATAACCCTACATATACAGGAGTCAATCAAAAAAGGGTTTGAGCTGCGAATAATAGCGATAAGTTACGCAATTTAGTCCGCAGAGGCGGACTTTGTTTGAGTCTATGCAGCGGCTTGAACTGCCAAGTTGTATCTACAGACTAGAAGTTTTCCCTACTCGATCCTGAGTAGCAATTGGTTTAACATCGGTGTAGCCCATATTATTAGCTACGTCGCGCAGCACCGAAATTTGCTGTTCAAAATCAAGACCTTCAATTTGACCTAAAACACCATTAACAGCCTCAGTTGCCTCATATCCTTCCGGGATATCGACAATTGTTTCTCCCATACCAATAGCCCAAGCATACCAAACCAACAACTGATTGTTGGCAGTTAAAGCTCCGTAAGCGTGAGAATACGGGGTGTTGTCGCGGTTGACAATACCTCGCATTATATTCAGTTGTTGGTCATGGGAAAGGTTGTAAAAATCATCTAGCAGCACGGGAGCTAATTGTGGTTCAGCGGCTACGGGAGCGGCCGGTGTAATTGACTCTCCCATTTTGTCATAAACAAAGTAGAGCAGCGCCAGTTTTTCATCTGTACCCAACCCGTTGATTGTCTGAACGATGTTTTGAGTGTCGTTGGAGAGAGAGTGAGGATTGGTCGCGGCGGGTGAGTTCATAAATAAAGTTCCTTAAAAAGGCTTCCAGAATATATAAATATCAACATTTGTAAGTACAAGTCACCCTCCCCGAGAGGTAATACGATTTTAACTTTTAAATTTAAGATTTTAGATTAAATAATTGAGAATGACAGATGATGTATGGGTTTGGAGCTTGCATACAGTTGAATTAGTTTCGTAAACTCGTGTAATTTTGGCCGGCAACATTAGAATAAATCAGCCTTGAGATAGAAGCCGGCGATACATCTACGGGTAGATTAAAAAGCAACGAAATTGAATAATAATAAATACAGTGAATTGTTAAATAAAACTAGAAAGGAGTCGGCGATGTCTGAAATAAATACAGAATCAAATAACGAGCAAACATTTGACGCTCAGCAGATAAATGAAAGCGTGGAAGCTGGAGAACAAAAGTTGCCGACGGTTGATGTATCCGCCGATTACGAAGCTTCAAAAGAATTTAGTGTTAGTGAAATCGATCGCACGGGTGCCGGTGCCCAAGCTGCTGCCGCTGCAACAGGACCTAAATTTAATGTTCCCAGTCCTAAAGAGATCGCAAAGCCCACAGATTCCAGCGGCAATCCCAAGGATTTTAGTTCGATGGCTCAGGAAATTAACCCCGCAGCTACACCGGACAATGTTACCGACGATGTGATGCAGAAAGCGATCGATCTTGGTACTCCTGGCAGTTAATTTAGCAATTCTCCATCCTCGATGCACAAACTCTATTTGTAGGGTGCTGATGGCGCGCCTTACTTCTATAATTCGCGCGTCAAACCACTTTTTGGCATGAGCCCTGAATTCTCAATTGAGTGCACGATAAGCTGCTATACCGTAGGGACACAACATTGTTGTGTCCTTAAGTGTTGCAATACTTAAAGGGTTAATTTTAAGTCTCGCTAATCGCTTAATTTTAAGTCGATCGCCCGACAAATTTTGCCGACAGTGCGATCGCCCAAAATTTCAATTACTAAATCCACGCCATCGCCGCCCTCCACCATCGACTTAATAAATAACTCGGGATGCAGCGCTTTCCAGAAATATTCGACAAACCGATTAATTTCGGCCTCTGTCATTCCCGACTTTCCCGCAGCCATCATTTCTCGTTCCGCCTGATTGCGCCAAACTTGAGAAATGCGATAATCTTGGGGATACAAAACCATCAACCGATCTAATCTTTTCCACAGCGGCAGATAGTCGTGCAGTTTCGCATTCATATCGCGGGCAAACTGACAGTCGGCTGGAGTAAAAATCGGAAACGGCGCACCCGCCAAAAACTCGTTCAATTTGGCATCAATCACCGGATTCACGCCGACAAACCAACCTTCAAAAAGTACAATATCTGCACCAGAAATAATTTCCGGTTGAGTTCTATCTCCTGCACCTCCCCAGGCAGATTTGTCAAACCTGGGAATTTCTATATTTTTAATTATATCCGGTTGTAGCGCATCAGATTTTGGATGGTCAACTGCTGCTAATTCGCGAGTTTGAGAACCGCGCAACTTGTCTAAAACTGCTATTCCCAAGTCAATATCGTGAGTGCCGGGGGGGCCGCGCCAAATTAAACGCGGGTCTGCTTTTTGGAGTTGTTGGCGATCGGCATAAGTCTTATAAATATCGTCTAAAGAAAGGCTGACAGTAGAATATCCCAATTTTCCCAGAATCAGCCTCAAAATTTGGCATAAAGTAGTTTTTCCCGTTCCTTGCCCTCCTAAAATTCCTTGAATTAGAGGACGGTTTAAACTTTGTTTTGCAGTCGATAATTGCATTGCCAGCGGCAGCCACAGATTCCACAAAGTTTCCAGAAAAACAGTTGACTTTAGAGGGAAAGTATGCAGTTCGCCAACAAGAGAAAAGAATAAATCAGTTTTGCAGCGGACAACATCGGCTACAGTGTCAGGAGTAATGCCAAAAGCGCGCGATCGCACATCATCGGCAAGTTCCCAAAAAGCCAGTCGATCGAAGTCGGGAGCGAGCGGGCGATCCTCTTCGTTGGCATAGCCCCCGTAGGGGCGGGCTTCGCTTACGCCAGCTTGCCACCGATGCAGAATTTCAACAGGGGTTACAGTCGATCGATCCATATTCTCAAAACTCTCTATGCGGGGGCGGGTTTTGTCCAAATACTATCTGCAACCGACACATATTTGACCCTAAACCCGCCGCTACAAGCCCCTACAATTCCCTACAAGCGACTAATAACTAAGGACTAATTACCACTTGAGCAAATTAAATTCTTCCATGTCTACGGTATTGCGGTTGCGGTAAATCGCCAAAACAATGGCCAAACCCACCGCTGCTTCAGCAGCCGCTACCGTAACTACAAACACCGTAAATACTTGACCTTTAACTTGTACGGGGTCAAGATAGTTAGAAAAACCCATCAGGTTGAGATTGACTGCATTCAGCATCAACTCGATCGACATCAACACCCGGACTGCATTTCGGCTGGTAATTAAACCGTAAATGCCTATACAGAACAGTGCAGCAGCTAATAACAGGAAATACTGGAGTTGCAGTTGCATAAATTTTTTGAGTTTCTCTCAGTCAAAATTACTACAAAACAGGCAGATAGAGGAATTGCCAACAAACAGAAACCTGGTTTTTCGCCTGAGGTGCGCACTGCGCACCCTACGGTTGCTGCTGTTACTTGGTGTCGGGTGAAGAAACATCACCCGCAGAAACCAATTCCCGCGGCCGTTCTGGCAAACTCAAAGCGGGTGTTTCTGATAGCTTCTTTGACAGTTCATCCGGGAAGAAATCGCGGCGTGCCAAGACAATTGCCCCTACCATTGCCATCAACAAAAACACTGATGCTAACTCGAAAGGCAACAAAAAGTCGGTAAAGAAATGTTTGGCGATCGTGACGATCGAACTTTCAGCAGGTGCTCCCGCAGTCGCCACAATAGCCCAAGGAGTAGACACCACCATCGTACCCAAAAGCCCGAATAAACCAGCACAAACCAGTGCAGTTGCTCCTTGACGCACCCAAGCGTTGGGAATTGTGCGGAAGTCTTCTCGTTTGTTTACTAGCATGATGGCAAACAAAATCAAGACGTTAACAGCACCAACATAAATCAACACCTGCGCTGCTGCGACAAAATCAGCATTCAGCAACAGGTACATACCCGCAATGCTGGTAAATACGCCGCACAGCAAAAATGCTGAGTAAACGATATTGGAGAACAGCACTACTCCTAATGCTCCTCCAATCATCATTAGGGACAGTATGCCAAATGAAACAATTTGAACGCCTTCGGCTAGATTCACAATTTTTAATCCTCAATCATTAGTTTTCGATCGTTCGTTTTTATTCATTAATTAGCAGTCATTAATAATTAGTTATTTCACTAATGACTGATGACTGCTGACTAATGACTGATTACCTACTTTTCGATAATTTCCTCTGGACGGAGACCGGCGCGGCGATCGGTGTAGGAAACTTCATGGGGGTCGATCGCACCTTTGGGCAAATAAGCGAATTCCCGCATCGGTGTCACCATCGGGTCATCTGTAACCTTGTAGGGCAAGCGTCCCAGGGCCACGTTGTCAAAATTCAATTCGTGGCGTTCGTAGGAGGCTAACTCGTATTCTTCTGTCATCGACAAACAATTAGTCGGACAATATTCTACGCAGTTGCCGCAGAAGATACAAACACCGAAATCGATACTGTAGTGCTTGAGTTGTTTCTTCTTACTGTCTTTGTTAAATTCCCAATCCACTACAGGTAAGTTGATCGGACATACGCGAACGCAAACTTCGCAGGAGATGCACTTGTCAAATTCAAAGTGAATTCTGCCCCGAAAACGTTCCGAAGGAATTAATTTTTCGTAAGGATACTGCACCGTAATCGGCCGGCGTCTCATGTGGTCAAAAGTAACAGATAGCCCTTGACCGATATACTTAGCAGCTTGAAAACTTTCTTTGGCGTATTCGCCTACTTGATTGAGGAATTTTAGCATCGTGTTCTCTCTCTGTACTTGAGTTTTTGGTAATTGCTAATTGATAATAGGTAATTGGTTAACAGCTATTTTTTTAGCTTTTGCCATTTACCTATTATCAATTAACCGCCAAAAGCAAAAGGAAAGGCAAGCTTCAAAGCTGCGGTCAATAGCAAATTAACTAAAGCAACGGGCAGCAAAAACTTCCATCCCAAATCTAGCAATTGGTCGATCCGAACTCGCGGCAGAGTCCAGCGGAGCAGAACTGCCAGAAACAGGAAAAAGTAGGCTTTCAGCATGGTCATCGTAATGCCCAGCGTGCCGGTAATTACCTGCAACCAAGGAGTCGTCTCGCTCAATCCCAAGGCATTTGTGATGACTCCGACCGGAATCGGGCATTCCCAGCCGCCGAGGTACAAAACTGCTACTAGCAGGCAAGAAAGGACGAGGTTAACGTAGGAAGCGATGTAGTACAAAGCAAATTTCATGCCTGTGTACTCAGTCTGATATCCTGCTACCAATTCTTCTTCTGCTTCCGGGAGGTCAAAGGGCAACCGTTCGCATTCTGCTAGTGCTGCAATCCAGAAAATCAGGAAACCTGCGGGTTGCCGCCAGATATTCCAGCCGACAATGCCGTAGCCGGCTTGCTGGTGTACGATGTCGATCGTACTGAGGCTGTTGGACATCATCACAACTGCCAATACTGCCAAAGCTAGGGGAATTTCGTAGCTGAGGGATTGAGCCGCGGCCCTGAGTCCCCCGAGGAGGGCGTATTTGTTGTTAGAAGCATAGCCCGACATCAGCAAGCCGATCGGCTGAATGCTAGACAGGGCAATCCACAGAAATATCGCTGTCCCTATATCGGCGATCAGCATATGCTCTCCGAATGGCACGATTAAGTAGGACAGAAAAACTGGAATTACCACAATTACCGGGCCTAAGGTGAACAGCAGCGCGTCAGCTTTAGCCGGCACAATGTCTTCTTTGAATACCAACTTCAGCCCGTCGGCAACGGGTGCTAGCGTTCCCAGAGGGCCGATAAATTCCGGGCCTATCCGCTGTTGAGCGGCGGCGGAAATTTTCCGTTCCAGCCAGACGCTAGTGAGTACCCCGAAAACGGCAGCGACAATCATCAGCAACATCGGCAGCGGTAGCCAAAGCACTTGGGCGATGTCCGCCGGTAAGCCCAAATTCATGAGGGCTTCTACGAAACTTCCTTGTAAGTCAATTCCTGGGTTCATTTGTCCAGCTTTTGAGCGCTCAGCATATAATTTTTCACCCGTCCTTCGTAGGAGTAGGCTTAGAAATCGGGGTCTTTGTAAAGATTTTTAATGCTTTACCGCCTAATAGTATATCGCCCGACAGGCTCCAAGAACGCACAGACAGGGTGAAGTTCTAATTATATGAGCCAGCAGCCTAACTCATGGATGGGTTATTTATGTATTTTTACTTAGCCGATCGAGCCGATCGATTTTAGGTTTTAGATTAAATATTCAATGCGAAACAAAAGGGCCCAGAGTTAACTCTGGGCCCTTTTAATGGTTTAAAGTAACTTTCAAATGGCTAAAACCATTGATTTTACGTCACTTTTTTTATGGAACTGGGCAGAATCGAACTGCCGTCCAAAGCGGGTATTTACCTTCCGATCGTTCACAGGTTTATCCCCTCTCATCCTCGGGGCGGGAACCATCTTTATCCCAAATGGGGGGATTTTCTAGTGATTGCTTTCCTAGCTAGCCGACTAGAAACGTTTAGCTAGGGCATCCGTTGGGGGTTGTTATGCTACCGTTAACGGAGTTAGGTGGCATACGCTCTAAACTGGGCTTAAGAAGTTTTTAGGCTACAGCAACAGTTTTGTTTACACGAGCGAAAGGAACGATGTTGTTCGCATTTACTTTTTTGTTTGAGCCGATATTAGCGAGAGGAGACTCACTCTCGACCTGCATCACGGAGCAGCTTTCGCCACCCTGTCGAAACCATTACAGCCCCTCGTGCGTTCTTTAATCATAGACAATATTTCGTGTTGCGTCAAGTCAAGCGATTTTAGATTTTAGATTTTAGATTTTAGATTTTGGATTTTGGATTTTGGATTTTGGCACAAAGCTGAGTCGGGAATATTTACCTCTTGCACCATTTTCTTGAACAGGCAAGATGCCTGTTCCACAAGAGTTGAGTTTTCCTGTGGGGTGGGCCGAAGAGCCCGCCCAAGTTTATTGACAAGGGTGCAGGATGTCAGCGCTGCCAAGTTTAATGCAAGTTCTCGTCCCAGACGCCGATGTAAATCCGATCGCGCTCGTTGCGTTCGATCGTCCCTTCCAGCGAACCCTTCCTAAACGTAAACCGATTAGTCCGGCGCTGCTGCACGTCGCGCAAGCCTTGCAAAATCTCCCGGCTGGCACCGCCCACCATCCCGTTTAACGCGGTTCGCACCACCAAATCGTCCACCGACTGGGCAAAAGAACCCTCTGTTTGTACTAGCTGGTCCGAATCGCGATCGTAAATGTAGCCGAGAGTAATCCGGTTCGGCAATATTTCATAAAGTGCGGTGCGAGTATTCGGCCAATAGCCCCGGGCTTGAGAGTCAGTCGGTTCTCCCAATTGAGATACAATCTGGCTTTCGGGCGTACCAACGGCAAACCCAGGGATTGTGGGAGTCTTCTGATAATTGGTTCCCGGTTGTTCGGGGCTGGGTGCGGGCGATCGATCTGGCGGCAACTCTTTGTCAACAAGTTTTTCTGTTGGTGTGGGTTCGGCAGCCTCGGGAGTTGGCGCTGGTGTTGGAGTTGGCGCTGGGGCTGGTGTTGGAGTTTCAGCAGCCGGCGCTGGAGTTTCAGCAGCCGGCGGCGGAGTTTCTCTGGGAGTCGGCGCTGGAGTTTCAGCAGCCGGCGGCGGAGTTTCTCTGGGAGTCGGGGCCGGCGTTGGTGTCGGCGCGGGAATTGGTGCGGGGTTCACGCGCGCGTCTGGATCTGCGGGGGTCGAAGTGCGATCGTCCTTGGCCACCGGTGCGGGTTCCGAAGACGGCCGGTTGAGGAAAACTCTAGCAATACCGACCAAACCTGCAACAATAAGTGCGATCGCCACCAATCCCAAAATCCACCAAAGCTTGCGGTTGTTGTCCCCAGAAGACACCACAGCAGGAACTGTTCTGGAAGCAGCAGGCGACTGAGGCCCGTGTCCCGGAATCACCGCCACCGTCGGCCCGGTGCTCGGCGACGCTGCACCAAGAGGCTGCCCCTGCAGCAGCGACAGCCACTCATCCACACTAGCAGGGCGATTTTGAGCTTCTACCGTCATCCCCCGCATCACCGCTTGGCTGACTGTCGGACTCACTTGAGGCTGCAAATCGCGGGGTGAAGGCATCGGCTGACTGGTACGCAAAATTGCAGCCACTGGCACCTGTGCTGTCAGTAAAGTGTAAAGCGTCGCCGCCAGACCGTAAACATCTGTGGCGGGCGTATATTTTCCTTGGGCGAAATACTGTTCGGGGGGTGCGTAGCCGTCGGACACCATATTAGTGTGACTTTGGGTTGCACCCAGAGTAAACTCGCGGGCTATGCCAAAATCGATCAGGACAACTTCTTGGGTGTTTTGGCGCAGCAGAATGTTTTGCGGCTTGACATCTCGGTGCAGCAAACCCTTTTGATGAACAACTTTTAAAGCAGCGCCAATTTGAGTGATGTAGAGAATAGCGAGTTCTTCTGGCAGCGGCCGATTTGGGAATACGACATCGCCCAAATTCTGACCGGCAATGTAGTCCATCACCATGTAAGGCTGCCCGTCTTCCACAAAGAAATCGCTGACGCGGACAATATTCGGATGAACGCAGGAAGCCAACCGCCTCGCTTCGTCTTGAAACTTGCGATCGAACTCAGCAAAATTGGGTTGCTGGCGCAGGGATTCGTTGAGAGTTTTAATGACTACAGGCTGTCCTAAATAGCGGTGATTTGCCCTGAAAGTAATCCCAAAGCCGCCGCGTCCCAGTTCTTGTTCGAGGGTGTACTTTCCACCCTGTAAAGTTTTGCCGATTAGCGCATCCATATGTCCAGGCGATCGCGTACCAGAGAATATGGCTGATTATTGCACGTATGGTCGGCTCTCCTCACCAGTCCTAAGAGCGATCGAGGAGGGCGATCGGCTCTAAGTAGCAGGTTGGCTTCTAGCTGACGTTGATACTTGTCTCCGGCCTCACACCAGATGTGAGTGTATCCGATGCTCTTGTGCGATCGCTGAACTATCTGGATGCTTTCTGAAAGCAGCATTCAAATTCCTCCTTTTTTCAATTTTCAATTAATACTTTTGCCACTTTTTCTAACAGAGATGACTGACTGTTTTCACCGATTTTTAAAACATTTTGAGTTAGCGTACTAAAATGTAAAGCTGTAATGGGATGGTCGATCAGCTCAGATGTAGGAATTGACTCTCCGGAATATCTATTCCCAATCAAATGATAGACTCTAAACCCTTTCTTAAGCGATGCTACGAGATTTTGTGCGGGAGGCACGTAATACTGAATAAACATTTCGTTTTTCAAATCCAAACTTATCATATTTTGGATTCTGTTAATAGGTTTAATCTCGCTGTTGTAATGGGATACCAAAGGTAAGAATCTACTACTATTTTCACCTTTGTTTTTTCTGTCGATTGTTAATTGGCCGCTTTCCATATCTGCAATAATACCAGTCCGTCCAATTAATGTGGGCGTATAAAAATCATCTGTATAACAACTAATATACAGTGCCTCTGATTCATCTACAAAATATTTTTGATCGTTAATTAATTTTTCTGAAAATTTTTTTCTCCTTCTTAAAAATCGAAATTTCGATTCTATTTGTTTCAAATCGCGCATTACATTTTTTATGTATAGGTAACCATCTTGATACAGAAATTCTACCGCAACCGCTTTAGCTTCCTTATTTTTAGGGCTGCGTACATAAATACTAAAAAATTGTTTTTCAGGAAATGATTCATGAGTAATACGCAAGCCCAAGTTCGGATTTGACAAACTCTGTGAGATCCAGTTCTTAATTCCCAACTCAATCAAGATTTTCTGAAATTCAGGGGAAATCTTTATCTTATATTTATCGCAGAAACTTTCCCATTGTTCGCTATCTTCTTGTCCTATTAAATAGCAGGAAATATAACCCTCTACATCCAATAATCTCCCCTCTGTAAAAGCTTTCGTATCGTTTTGGAGACTATCCCGATCGATTTGAGATGTATAATTAAGAACCGCCCAAGCTGATTTCTTATTTCCGACACCAGTAAATTCAGGTATATTTCTGCCCTGGGTGCTAACAAAAACTCCTGTCTCTAAATAGTTAAATCTATTCTTTAACTGTGAATAGAAATCTACTGGCGATTTATTATCTAATGTTGTTGATGGACACCAGAGAGCGTCTTTTCTCTGGTAGGCCATCGAACCCGCTTCTTCCTCCAAAAGTTTATTGAAAACCAAATAGTTTTTTCCCGGTTCTAGTTGAATTTCTGACCATTTAATAGATTCGCTAATTCTCCAGCAAACTTCGTCCTCACCGTCAGGTACTTGTTCGTAGGTACTGACAGTTTTTCCTTCATTGTAAAATGCGATCGTAGATACCCCTTGATGTTTCAGGAAGCATTGCAAAAATTGTCGGTCAGATTCAGTTAAATCGACCCCAGTATTGTTAATAATCTCTAAGGAGCCTACAGACTCTATGTTTTTGATGAAAGGGTTTTCTAAGTAGTAGTCAGCCTGAAAATCAAGAGATTTAAATTTAATCTGGCACTCACTTAAAAAGCCCTCAAGTTTTGTCATGAGGTTTTGGTAATGATAAAGCTGAGTCTTTTTGAAATTGTCATAATTTTTGGGATCGCTATCAAATTGCATAAAATTTATTTTATTTTTTTTCCTAGCATCTAGGTCTCGCTCGAAGTAGTAGTTCTTATTGTCGTAGACCAACAAATCTCCTAAATCATCACCATCTATGGTACTGTAGCTATCTTTTGGTAAGAAGAGTCGGTGTTTTCGAGACAAGGTTAATGTGAGTACGCCATGTTGATTGTATTTGATTAACAAGTTTTGTCCCCACACCAAAAGAGCCTCTTTCGATTTGCTGAGATTCCTGGAATGGAGTAACAGTAATTCTTCAAAACCATTCAGTGTCTCAAAGTATAAGCCTTGAGACAGAATATAAAACTTGAAAATGAGGTTGAAAATTCTTTCTCGATCGCTAGAATTGTCTGTAAATAACCTTTGCCATCCCGAATGATTTTTATTAGGCGATAAAAAAAACACATATTTTTTGCCACCAGTATAGGATAGGAAGTATTGAATGTCTGAATTTTCCCGTTCTTTCCCATGTTCAGCCAGCCTTTTGTTGATTTCATTTTTAATGTATTTATGCCGTTCTTTATAAAAGCTAGCCCCTGAATCCTCATTCTCAGAATCTTTATCTTCAGCAAGCCGATATTCAAGAGTAAAATGTTCTATCCCTTGTCCGCTTTTAAATAAATACTGAAACAGTTTTTCGGCAACTTGTTGTGGAGTTTCTACGATTTTTAGTTGGTTGGTTCGCGATATATCTGATAAGGCTGCTGTTTTATTTTTCATTTTATTTCTCCTTTTGAAACAAAAACTCTGTGAGGATATTGGATTGTACTGGACAATTGCGATCGTCAAAGAAAATCAAATTTCCCGAAAATAACATGGGTGAGTGTTGTTGATTTTTTTCTTGGGCGGCGTGCAAGTTAAGAAGTAACCCTCTCGCAGTGCTAAATTCTCGATACTCTGAAACAATTTCCTTCAGCTTGTTTTCGGTTTTATCCAGCGTCTTTTTGGACAGGCGATTTCCCGAAGCCACGCTCCAAGCTTTAACATCAATACAAAATAGCGTATTCTCCTTGACATAGTACAAATCAAACCGCTCGTATAGCTTACGATACTTTTGGAAATCTCGCAATGGCTCAAAACGATAGCTGGATTTTATGTCTTTCCAGTCTTTGCCTTGGAAAATTTCATCTTTAATCCAGCCTTCCACAAAATTTTCAGCGAGTGAGGGATACAACACATCGTAAAAGAAATGCGGACGCGGAATATAAGTATTAAAAACTTGCGGTTGTTGCATCAACTTGTTGTACCGTCTGTAGATTGAATCAGTCGAAGGATCTAGGGAGCTAATTTCATTACCTTCTAAGTCATAGCCACGCTCGCTGATTTTTAGATATTCAGGATATAACCGCTTCTGGTAAGGATAGATTTTTTCCCCATTGATGCTATCACTGATAATCTGGAATTTTTTACCGCTTTCTTCCTCTGAAGCTAAATAGGGCGTAAATTCAACTTGTTCTGGGTTGTGATAGAATAATGACTCAATAAAATTATCAGGAAATAGCCCGGAATTTCGCAACTTTTCCAGATACTTGGCTGGGTCTTTGAAAACAATTGGGTCGCGCAACGCATCCCACGTTTGTGCGATATCAAAAGTATGTTTATTAAGATGAAAGCGATCGATTTCCTCCAACATTTGTGTTCTAAACTCTTGAAAAGCCAGAGTCGCATCAATCTCATCAATAACATGATCGTCATAATCCTTAATCGCTCGTTTTTTCTCTTCTTCTCGAACGCTTAAGTAGACTTTGTGGTTGTTAACGGAAAATTTCCGAATTTCCTCCTTTTCTTTCCCTTCCAGGTATCTGTAAAAATTCACTAAGTTTTTCCTGGTTTCTTCATTAACAAATATTTTTACTACTTGGTTGGGAAAATCGCGTCTCTCAGATCTGCCGATCGCTTGCAAAACTTGTTTACCTAATAAAATCTGGTGTTGCTGCTGTCGAAATGCTTCAGCTTCTGGTTGGCTGAGGTATTTGTTGAAATCTTTGATTTCAAGATTAGACTCTCCCAAGTTTACAATACTTTTCATTAAGGCAAAATGGTAAAGCGTAATAGATAATCCCGAATCTTTTGATTTGTTAAGCGATGGACCCATTACTGTATAGTAACTGTCCATTAACAAAACTAAAGAGTCGAAATCTTTTTCATCGCCGTGATGGTTTTTGATGATTGGATTCAATCCTTTGGAAGCTGATTGATAAGCCGATATAAAGAAGATTTTTTCCCCTTCTTTTTCAACCAGCTCATTCAAATACGTGTTAGGAGCTTTTTTGTCGCAGTAAAGACTGTTGAATGAGGCATCATACAAAATTATTTTAATCCGAATCTTACTCTGATAGTTTTTATGCTTCACTTCCACATAATATATGTTTGGATGCTCTGGTGACAACTCAAATATAAAGTTAGCATGATTGAGCCGTTCGCAATGTTGAATTAACTTTTTAATCCAGCGTAGAGTTTGAGTAAAAGCAATTGTTTCTTGAATTGAGTCATCCTCAAACAGGTAAAACAAGAAACGAATAAACTTTTGAAGTTCTTGGATTTTGTAAATACCCAGCCAATTCCCATCCTGTTTTATATCGTCGATAAAACTTTTTAAAATAGTTTCTTCAAATCGTTCCACAACTTTTTGAGTTTCGTTATTTGGGAAAGACAATAAATCCTCACCGAAAAACTTTACTGCAATCTGTCGCTTCGCCTCACGACTCTCTCTGATGTTTTCGCAAAGCGATACTTCTTCCTCGCTCATTTCCTTAAACGAACTTTGACCGGATTCACTAGCATTCCGCAATTTATCTTTTAAATACTGCATATCATAACTCGTGCTTAAATCTCCTAAAATTCCTCCTGTTGCTGAAATCAAAAACATCACATTACTATTATTGCATAACATGGAATTTATCTTGAATTCAGGCGAAGTCAATATAGCCGTACTACCAATAGAAACTTCTCTAAGGGCGCGATCGATGAGATTATTTTTAGGATTTTGATAACGAGAAATTTCTTTTATATTTATGATCGACTTATAATTTTCATAGACATAAGCAGTATTTAAGTATTTTAGCAGTTGATTTTGCGAGGGGCTTTCTTCACGTGCCTTTTGGACTCTAGCTATTTGTTCTGACCAAATTTCTAAAGAACGGGATTGAGAATCTTCAGCATCTAAGACCTTCGCTAGAAAATCTTTGATGGTTTTGATTTGCGATCGCACAGCTAGAATGGCATAAATTAACTCTGCTACAGAGGTATTATCTGCAACTTTTTCCTCTGTGATTTGGACGTGGCCGCCAGAAGGTTTGATTAAAAACAATTTTTGCAGGGGTTCTAGGTTGTAGATGTATAGGTTGTTGTATGCAAAAATGTTCATTAAATCATCACATATTTTATTGTAAAGCTTTTGAGGAATCAACAAACTTCTATTATTCTCAAATTTTGAAATAACTCTGGATAACATTTGAAAATCTACTATAATGGGATTTTGTTCATCATTATTATCAAAAATCCCAACAATTTCTTTCATTGATTCGTCAAGCCCATTTTTAATTTTTACTATTTTTTCTAAAAAATTGATAGAGTTTCCCTCCTCAAAGGTCAACCGTTGATATATGCGGGCGAATTTTTGCAGTGTGGGTTCTAGGGCTTTGTCTTTTTCAAAGTGTTCTTGAAATTCGTAAAAAGCTCCCTTATTCTTATCTATAAAATTTAAAAAATTTCTGTTTTCATTGTTTTGAGTTGAAAACAGCATAGAAAATTCTCTATTGATAGATGACAGCGCATTATTGATTGCCAGTTTTTCAGGAGAGATGATATCAATCTTCTTCTCTAGCATAATTTGATAGCCATCTTCCTGCTCGTCCAAGGCAAGGATAAACTTTCGGGAGTTGTCTGTATGATCGATAACGTATTTATCGAGATGACTGCTTTTCTTTACCCATTTTGTACCATTGTGGATAAAGTACGGAATAGCTGTTTCAAATTTATCATAGGTGAGCATCAAAATCCCCGATTTTTTTTGCAGAAGATGGAGGGGGTAAAATATTTCAATTAACTTTAAACATTCAGCCGGACAATTTCTTTGATCTAATTCACCTTTGATAAAAAAGTCTAAAAATTTTTCAATTAAGTTGTTCAGTTCCCGTATTGCTTTCGTAGTCTCAGATTTATTAAAATCCTCATCTCCAAAGCCTGTGCTTTTTACATATTCAAGGCGTTTAATCACATCTTTTACTTTCTCCAGGCTTCGTCGATTTTCCTGAACATTTTCATCAGAACATACTTTTTTATCAATTTTCCAAATATTTTTGTTTTTGAGAATTGAAGATATCAAGTCCTTGTATGATTTGATATACTCATCCGTCGTTTTCATTTCTAACGAATTTATTTTATAGACCGGAATATTTGGGTATTGGCTCTCAACTGAAGTGGGAACGCATAAGTGTTCTCTCAATGGCGCCACATATATACCGATTATTTGAATATTTGAATGTTCTTCTATGGTTTTATAAATTGCTTGAAACAATTGGTGAGTTTTTCCTGAACCCGTACCATAATTGATGAGTTTTAGTTGGGGACGGTTTTCTCGAAAGCTATCTTCAATAGTTGCCAGGTAGGAATTAATAATTTGGGAACGAACTGATTCTAACTGCTGATTAATATCGTCTATTTGCTTTTGCATTATGTGTTATCACCTTATCTAGAGTAAATACATATCGTGGGATAGTCTTTTATTTGACTGATACCCATAGTAGCGCCTGAACTCTTGTGCTTTGTCTCGTAAATCGCTATACACCAGTTTTTTGGCATCTTTCTGTGCCTGTTTGGTGTATACCAGATTCCCATTCACCACTGCAACTGGCGATCGCAATCCTCGATCGACCTTGCCATTCCTTCCCGAATCGATTCCCGCATCCCTGGCACTGATAGAAGATACAGTGTCTCCTGCACAGATGCCCCGTCAGATTCAGATAATAACACTGCATTGCTAGTCTGTCCTGCAATCACAATAGGTTGATGCGACTGACTCACCGCATCGATCAACTGCTGTAACTGCTGTTGAGCTTCATTGATTGGGATCATAATTTTGCACTTGTCTAAATACACTTTTCTAATTGATATTGGCTGGCTGTAGACACTGCTACAACTGCCCCAGAAACTTATCGTACTCTGCGTGTGAACCAACCCAAAACCAGATTACAGTGTCTCCATCCAACTGACCAACTGCTCGATAGTTTTTGCTAATTCGGGCTGAGTAGATTGGTAAGTCAGGATGCACCTTCTTGAAACGCAGGCTTGGATGACTTGGGTCTTCCTTGAACTGGCGATACGCCCCGCGTGTCTGCTGTTGAACTTGTTCGGGTAAATCAGCAAATAATCTACGGAACTCGGTTGTAGTGTTTGACTTCACAATGTTTCTGGATCGAGTTCTTGGGTTTTGCCTGCACGATACTCAGCCATTGCGGCCGCTGCGAGTTTAGCAAGAGCATCTGGGGAACGGGAGAATGCTTGATCCCAGCGCCTATCGTCTTCAAGTTCTTCCAGAATCATTGAAGCGAGAGCATCTTGCTCGCTGGCAGACAATGTTTTCAACTTGGCGATCGCACGTTCGAGTAACTCAGTCATGGCTACCACACTTTTAGAATGAAAATGGCATCTTATCCATTATCCATTGTTTCAGCCAAGTTGAGGGTAGCTCGAACAAATGGCAGGCTAATTATCATCATTAATAACTACGGGAAACCCACTTCTATGTTTTTTATTAGCTTTTTTATGCACTTAAATACATCTCTATATCTCGCAAATGCAGGAATTCCACTATTCAGTCAGAGTGTTTTCTATCAAATTATTTTGCTCATCCCAATTATCGCCATAGAAGCTTATATTCACAAAAAGCTACTCAATCTCAGTATCCTAAAAGCAATTTTTATTACTTTTATAACAAATATCATATCGACGATAGGGGGAGGTTTTATTATCGTATGTATTGGGGCGTTTATGGGACATATCGTCTTCCACACAACCGTGCCTGTACAGCCTGGTTCTTTTCCATTTCTGCCGTTGGAAATTATGATTACACTCATTCCTATGTTTTTCTTTTCCGTTTACCTAGAATTATTAATAGGGAGTTGGGGAGTAAAAAAAATTGAAAAAAGCCAAGTTAATAAATCATTTTTAATAGCTAATTTATTCACTTATTTAATGCTTGAGATATTAGCTTTTACCCAACTTGTCAAGGGATACATTGAAGGGCGGGGCTAACCCAAACTTTCTATATCGTCGGGTTACTGATTGACATCTTCAGCCACCATCATTGCATTGATGTGGGTAAAGATGCGATCTAATTCCCCAATAGCGTCGAGTTCCGCTACCTCTTCTGCCATTAGTTGGTCTGCCTTCTTCTTCTCTAACAATTGTTCCATGCGCTGTTGGAGCGATTCACTAAATTTGAACAACTTCCACCGATCGACTTTTTCCATGCAAATCTCATGGATTAACGAGGAGGGTTTGTTGAGAATTGAAACCATTGTAGGCTCCGAGCTTCGGGTTTTAGGTAGTGACTGGATTATAGCTTTTATTCAATCTGCCAGATTTAATGCTCCAACCGAGAACCTTCAAATTACCGCCAAAACCAGTGACTTAAACAGCCAAACGGCGTTACAGTTCAAGTCGGATGATATTCGTCCCTGCTTATTTGCCATCGCCATATCTTGCCTTCTTCAGGATCGCCCACCTCTGCAATGAACTTCATTCCCACTTTTTGCAACACCCTATTCGAGGCATTTTTTTCAGCTAAAGTGTGAGCGATGACTGCTTTCACCTTCTCGTGAGCGAAAGCATAATCGATCATTGCCTGTGCCACCTCAGTTGCAAATCCGCGATTCCAATATTCGGAAGCAATTTCATAACCTATCTCTACAGTCCCCGACTCATCAGGTGAGCCTTTGAAACCTCCGTTGCCGACAAGCACTTCATTTTTTGGATGAATAAAGAAGTAGCTGCGCCAGTCAGTTGGAGGCGGATTGAATTCGCAAGATTCGTCAGCGGGGAGGGAAAATGCTTCCGGGAAATGAGGCCAGCTATTAGGCACGATGACATTTAAAATTGCTGCCAGCTCGCTTTTATTGCGTAAGAAAGCTTCTACGTGAATCCTTTCGACGGGAAGTAGTTGAAGATTGTTAGTTTCAATCATTTTTCTACCTTGTTTAACAAGTATGAGATCGCACTACAGGCACTAGCGAAACGCCGTTCTCGGAACCCTGGCGAGTTGGTAAGCGCCCCGACTGTCCAACAATTGATATTGATTTGGCTGCAATCCTAATTGCACAAATTTCTCTGGATATCCCAGCAACAAAATAGAGGGAGAAGTTGGGTTTTTAGATTCCTTAATGTAGTCGATCGCCTTTGGGACAGCTCGGTAGTAAGTCACCGGCCCTTGGGTATAAAAAACCAGACTTGGTTTCCAGAAACCAACCATAATAAACTCTTCCCCTGGCAGTTTTTGTTGAACCGCAACCTGTGCTAACTGTCTCAGAGGTAACTGGCGGTTGATATCGACCACTTTGTAGGCGGGAGTAAGACCAAAGATGATAAATGCTACTAACCCGATGAGGTTAGCAACCAAAATCCAGCGCTGTTGCCGCTTCCAAAGTAAAAGTGCGATCGCCGCTGCTGTAGTTATCCAAATCGCACCGCCTACAATCAGCAATCCCGACTGCTGAATTGCTTGGGGAAAATTGGGCATTGCCGGGTCGTCTCCCAGCCAGTTGTAGCTGTAGAAAATTGCTCCGGCTACAATTAATAAAAATATGACATTGAAAATGTATGTAACTAACAGCCCTCGCGGTAAATAATTAGGTTTTTTTTCTAACTTGATCCGCCTGTTTTCTGGTTCGTTGCCTGCAATAATGTCGCTCCACAGCAGCGTTACCAAAATCGCAGCGGCGGGGATTAAAGGCAATACATAACTCGGCAATTTGGTCACGGCGATCGTGAAAAAGCCAAAGATGCAGGCGAACCAAAATAGGGCAAATAAACTCAACTGAGCCGATCGCGGTTGACGGCGCCAGTAACTGCGCTGCCAAAAACGGGTGCGGGCGATCGCCGCAGGCAAATAAATCGACCAGGGTGCAAAACCAACTAGCACGACAAAAAAGTAAAAATACCAAGGCGCCGAGTGCTTGTTGACTACTCCGGTAAAACGCTGGAAATTGTGATAGCCAAAAAAGCTGTCAATATAAGTTTGACCGTTGGCTAAAATAACCAAAATGTACCACGGCAGGGCGATCGCCAGAATAATCAAGATTCCAGATACCGGACGCATTTCGCGCCAAAGTTGCCGAAAATTTCCCAAATAAAGCCCGAAGCTGCCAACAATCAGCGCTGGCACGACAATTCCCACAGGCCCCTTAGCCAGAATTGCTAAGGCAATTAGTACGTAAAAAGTCAGATACCACTTATTGGGAAATCGGGAAGCGGAAACCGTAGAAAATTCTGTTTTTTCTCTCTGTTCTTCGAGGGTGTAACCGAGGAAAAATGCGAGCATTGCCGAACACATACAGCCGACTAATAGCATATCTGAAACGCCAGTCCGTCCCCAGGCAATAGTTTGGGGATTTAAAGCTATTAGGGCAGCACCAATCCAAGGAGTAGAAAAAAAGAGGGGAAGACGGCGAGTTTTGAGTTTTGAGTTGTTATTCTCTGTTTCTTCTTCCGGCTGCCATCGGACTTCTTCCTTCTTGCTGACATCCGTGACATCCGTTAAATCCGTTACATCCCGTACAGGGCTCGTTGCCGAACTTCCTTGTTCCTTCGAGCGAGTGAACTGTTGTAGAGTATAGAATCCGAGGCAAGTCAGACCGATCGCGCACAAGGCCGAGGGAAGACGCACTGCCCATTCGTTAACGCCCAGAGTGCGGTAAGCCACTGCCATCAGCCAGTAAATCAACGGCGGCTTGTCAAACCTGGTTTCGCCGTTGAAATAAGGAGTGATGAAATCTCCTGTCACCGTCATTTGACGGGCGGCTTCGGCAAACAGCGGTTCGGTTTCGTCAACTAAACCGATGTTACCGAGATTCCACAAAAAAGCCACCAAGGCGATGGCGCACAGCCACAACAGCGACAGCAGCTTTGGCGCGATCCTCTTCGTTGGCGTAGCCCCCGTAGGGGCGGACTTTCCTTCGGATCGCTTCGCTAACGGGCGATTCCTAAACTCTGACAAATTTTTAATAACTTCCTTCACCCAAACTTCCTGCGATTTTAGATTTAAAATTTTAGCTCGCATAGAGAGTCTACCGAAAGATTCGCATTCTCGAAACTCCCAATTCGATCGAATGCGGTTCAACTGAGATGTTGAACCCTTCTCAATAAAGCTTTTACGGGCGGGCATCCTGTCGGCCCCCAAAAAAAAATTCACTTTGTGGAACAGGCCCGAAAGCCTGTTCTTGATAAGGGTGCGGCGATGTGAGTTTAACCTCACATCGCCGCACCCTTCTCAACAAGACCGTATCAACCGGGTTTCTCGACCAAAATCTCGGCACTTGCACCTAAGGGTTCAAGGCTGCAAAATTAATTGCCATTCTCTGGCTGTGCGGTTCCAAGCGGGCGAGGGTGTCTCCCCGGCGACGTAAGGCCCCCAGTAGCGGCGAGAACCGTCCTGAGCAAAAACCACCAGAATGTCTCCCCGTTTGACTTGTAACTTGCCCTCCGGCAGCGATAGCATCAGTCCCTTGTCGCCTCCTTCTCCCGGCGCAAAATCCCAGTGCGCCGGTTTGCCGTAGGATTTCTCGGCTTGCCGTTTCGACAGCAGGGCCACTCGCACTGGGTGTTCGCTGCGGTTGCTGACGCGCAGACTACCGGAGGCTTTAGCATTTACAGGGATTAAGGAAACCAATTCCTCCTCTGACTGTGGGGGGGTTGGTATTGAGTCGGGTTTGGGTTCGCTGGGGGTGCCTGCAGAAGCTGTGGCGACTGGGGAAACCGGCATGGGGGGGAGTGCGGTGGCTTGTGAGGGCCAATCGCTCGACTGATTTGAACCGTTGGAGATAGTGATTTCAAAACGTCCTAGAAACATTCCTGTAATTAGGACGATCGTCACTCCAATTACGATCTGGTAAATTTTAAGCTTCATAAATTTTATGCTTAAAGGATAGACTGCACACCCGCAATTATTCATAACTATCCTTAATGTAGAACCCGGGGCTGCGGTGCCACAAGATACAGCTACACTTAACTACCTGACTGTTCAGGACTATAACTTGGCGATCGCTCAATACCATCTTAGATGTTAAATTTTAGATTTTAGATGGTGGCGTACTAACCCCGGCCAAGATTTGGAGTTGGTCTGAAGCAGCATTTTTTGACTCATCAGTATAACTTTTAATACCAGTTTAAAAAAAGATGCAACTATAGGCCCGTGCTCCAAACCCCGATCGTCATCAGTCATTCCCAATTCTTTAATCTAAAATCTACAATGGTATAACTTCTATGCAGAATACCCGAATTAACAGATTGATTGATGTTCTGGGCGAGCAATTCGGACGCTGGCTGAGCAATCCTTGGCGGCGGATTTCGATCCTGATAATTAGCCTGCTGTCGGGCACTTTTTTGGGAACAGCTATTTCGACGATTGCCGGACAATCCGCTGATTGGGATATTATCGCGGCCGGGCTGTTGGTGTTGTTGACGGAGTTGACGAACCGACTGGTTTACGGCGGCAAGAGGCCCGCAGCCGGTTATTTGTGGGTGGAGGTGCTCAATTCTCTGAAAATTGGCCTGACTTACAGTTTATTTGTGGAAGCTTTCAAACTGGGCTCTTAAAAAATTTTGAATCTATAGGGGCGGGTTGAGTGAGGCTATATGCAATCAAGCAAGTTTACCATTACCCAAACCCGCCCTCGCCACGCTAAGAATATAGATTAATTACTTCGGGTAATTTCTAGAGTAATTCTGCCGCCGAAGTCAGGGATGGGAGCGGCCGGTTTTGAGAGCTGTATCTTGACTTTTTCGACTAAAGGCAGTTGTAAAAGTGCTTGGGCGATCGCATCTGCTAGCCGTTCGATTAATGCAAACTTCGAGTTTTTGACTAGCTGTTGAACCAGAGTAATTGCACTCCGGTAATCAAGGGTATGTTCGATATCATCGCTGTTTCCGGCTGGGGATAAATCTAACCAGAGAGTGACATCCACTTCAAACCACTGCCCCAAGACCTGCTCTTCTGGCAGATACCCGGTGTAGCCGTAGCAGCGAATTCCTGTAAGTTGAATTGAATCCATTTTGAAATAAATTAAAACTGCATTGCATATACCAATTTACATTGAACCCGATCGAATTCTCATTCTTTTCACTCTGCGCCCTCTGCGCCCTCTGCGGTTCAATCATTCTTATTCTCTTTTAAATTTCAAAACTGCTCTCCCTTCTCCAACCTGTCCAAAAAATTCTCAGCAACTTGATACCATTTCTTTCTAATTTCTGCATCTTCGGGCTTGTCTGTCAATGTACGACCTTGTAATTCTGGATATTTGTTGTAAAATAATTCATCGACTTTATTATAAAAAATATCCGGCTCGATATTGAGATTTTTGCGGCGCTTGCCAATGTTCTCTTGCCTAGCTATTTCTGCATCTAAAGACTTATCTGGAAAATTCGGAAGTTTTGGCAGTTCTGGTAACTTTGGGAGAGTAAAACCAGATTTGACTGCACTAAAAGCTAGAATTCCCGGCAATAAAACCACACTTAAAGTCGCGAGTGTTTTCCAAGGAATTAGCTTAATTTTGCTAGTGTTGCGGTTAACAATTTGAGGGTTCTGCCCCACAGGAGTATTGTTATTCGTAGCAGTTTGAGTGCTGTGTTTGAAGGGGCGGCCGACAAAGTTCATTGTCACCATTTGGGAAATTATACTGCCAATTTGAGATAGTTTGGGATCTTTGAGTGCTTCGCGGACTTCTTTTGCGGACTGGTAGCGATCGCCCGGTTGTTCTGCTAGCATCTTATCCAACACAGTACCGAGATTTTGACTGACACTGACGTGCGATCGCCAATCCCAAGTTTTATTATTGATATCGTACAATTTTTGAGGCTTTTTGCCGCTTAGCAGTACCAAAGCCGTGACGGCTAAAGCGTATAAATCGCTAGCAGCAGAAACTTTCCCCAGCCGCATTTGTTCGGCTGGCGCATAACCCTGTTTGCCGATCGCCGTATCCGATTGTCCGTTAAACTGAAGTACGGCATTGGCTGCGATTTGCTTGACTGAACCGAAATCAATTAAAAATGGTAGTTTGTCAGCATCATGCTGAATAATATTATCCGGAGAAATATCGCGGTGAATTAAATTTTTTGAGTGGATGTATTCTAAAACTGGTAAAAGCTGAAATAGCAGTTGAGTCACTTCGGCTTCGGTAAAATTTTTACCTTGCTGCTGGCGCGATATCAATATCTCTTCGTAGGTTTGACCCTTGATATAATCTTGGACTAAAAATAAAGATGGATTCCCGCCCAAATCGGTTCGCAGCAGTTCTCGAAAGCGGGGAATTTGCGGGTGTTGGAGGTTGTAAAGCATACTCGCTTCGCGATCGAACAATTCGGCCGCTTTCGGGCTGTGAACTACCGGAGAAAACTCTTTGAGCACGCAGATTTCGCCGTAGCGGTTGATATCTTCTGCGAGGTAAGTGCGCCCGAAGCCACCGCGACCCAATTCGCGGAGGATGCGGTAGCGTTTTTCGAGAGTCGAACCTGGGGTGAGGAGGGAGGAGTTAGACATAAACCACGGCAAATTGTTCGATTTGGGGAGTAGCCGAGGACAGTATAGCTCATTGTAGCTAAGTTTGTTTGAATGCGAGGGAAGGAACGGCGATCGCTTTTTTTTGGGATGGATGAAGGAGAAGGGACACTTTACTTAAGATTTAGGATCTACAGGATATCGTAGGGGCGGGTTTTACCAACCATCTATGTTAGAAACCAAAAATATAATAAACCCGCCCCCACTTGGGCGGCAAATCCAAATCTACATTTTTGGCATTCGATCGAACATCAGGTTAATCTGATTATCGGCTGTCTAGGGGCGGGTTTATATAAATTGTTCGCGAACATCAAATATTGTTGGTAAAACCAGCCCCTACATTTTTTATTGTCGAGTTTGATAGGCTGTCAAGGATTTACAAATCCCGATGAGTAAACCCCTTCGCATCATTCCCTACATAACTAGCAGCAACATTGCCATCTCCAACAACTCGATACTTATAGGTAATCAAACCCTCTAAACCAACAGGCCCGCGAGGTGGCATTTGCTGGGTGCTAATCCCCACTTCTGCACCGAAACCGTAGCGGAAACCGTCGGCAAATCGAGTCGAACAATTGTGATAAACTCCGGCCGCATCGACTCCATTTAAAAATGTTTCGGCGGCTTCGCTATCTTCGGTGACAATGACATCTGTATGTCTGGAACCGTAATTATTGATATGATTAATTGCCTCTTCCACAGAATCTACTATTTTGATTGACAAAATTAAATCGCTGTATTCTGTAGACCAATCAGCTTCTTTTGCTTCGGCAATATTTTCGAGGATGGCGCGAGTTTTTTCGTCTCCCCGCAGTTCGACTTTTTTCGGCTGCAAAGCTGCGGCGACAGCGGGCAATAAAACGGGGGCGATCGCACTGTGAACTAACAAAGTTTCAATGGCATTGCAGGCTGCTGGATACTGGGTTTTTGCATCTACACAAATCTCTACTGCTTTCTGAATATCCGCTGCTTTGTCTGCGTACAAATGACAAATGCCGTCGGCGTGTCCCAACACGGGAATTCGGGTATTTTCCTGCACGAACCGCACGAAGGAATTAGAACCTCTGGGAATAATCAAATCTACATATTCATCCATTTTGAGCAGTTCGATTGTTTCTTCCCGCGTAGTTAGCAACTGCACGACTTCTGGATTAACCGCAGTTTCTGCTAATGCTTGATGTATCACTTTTGTCAAGATTTCGCAGGAACGAACAGCCTCTTTGCCGCCTTTGAGAATGACGCCGTTTCCCGATTTAATTGCCAAGGATACTATCTGAATTAAAGCTTCGGGGCGCGCTTCAAAAATAATGCCTAAAACGCCCAAAGGACAGGTGATGCGCTTGAGAATTAATCCTGTATCCAATTCGCGGTGAATTTGCACGGAACCTACGGGATCTGCGAGTTTTGCAACGTCGCGCACGCCTGCGATCGCACTTTTCAACTTGCTCTCATCCAACTTTAGGCGATCGTACAGCGGTTTCGCAATTCCATCCGTCTCAGCCGCCTTGCAGTCAGCCGCATTCGCCGCCAAAATATCTGGCGCAGCAGCTTCTAAAGCTTTCGCAATAGCTTCAATAGCTTGATTTTTGGCATCACCAGACAAAACTGCCAACTTTCTAGCAGATACGCGCGTTTTTTGGGCAATTTCAATAATAGACATGGCAGTAAGTTTTAAATATTTTTGATTGTTGGGTTTTGAATTTTGAGTTTTGAATTGAATCCGCACAAATAAATTTCGGGGCAGTTTTCAGTCTTAACAATTCTAGAATAAATTCTATATTTTTGTTGAGACCCCTGACAGCAATCCGCATTCACAGGTTAAAACAGTGAAGTATAGATAAAATCCCACGGTCATTTCAATTTGTCAATAACCTTAGGAGATTATTATGTCATCTCACGCCCCTTTACGCAAGGCAGGCCGAGCAGCCAAAGCCGGGGTTAAACTGATACAGAAAACTGGCGGAAACCTGGTTTTAGCTTCCGGCGTCACCATCAGCCTGCTGTTTGGTATGGTGTTAGCGCTATCTTTAGCCTCAGTTTTAATTCTCAACAGTCCCGATCCCGTTGCCGGATTGGCGATCGCACTTCCGATTACCCTGATTTTTAACATAGCTGCTTTTTTCCTATCGCCTTACTTGATGGACTTAACTCAAAATTGGCTGTACCATACTCGCTGGGTTTCCCTAGCAGAAATTGAAAGCCTAAGTCCCGAAACAGCGAAAGTTATTCAGAAGGTTTGCAAGCAGAAAAAACTGACTCAGCCGCGTTTAGGAATTATCGACGACCAAAACCCCACTGCTTTTACTTACGGTTCAGTTCCCAACAGCGCTCGCTTAGTCGTCAGTCAAGGTCTTTTCACCTATTTAGACGACGAGGAAATTGCCACTGTTTACGCCCACGAACTCGGTCACATCGTCCACTGGGACTTTGCAGTAATGACTTTAGCTTCGACTTTGGTGCAGATTACTTATTTAATTTACACTACAGCTCAAAGGATGGGTCGAAGTGGTGGCGACAAAGCTAAAGATGCGGCGGGTACTGTAGCTGCTGTTGCTTATTTGTTTTACATCGCCGGCACTTATTTATTGCTGTATTTGTCGCGGACGCGAGAATATTTTGCAGACCATTTTGCTGCCGAAACTACTGGCAACCCCAATGCTTTGTCTCGCGCTTTAGTAAAAATTGCTTACGGTATTTTGGAAGAAGGACAAAGGGCAACAGAACCCAGCCGCTTATTAGAAGGAACTCGCGCTTTAGGCATTTACGATGCCAAAGCTGCCACATCTACTGGGACTGCTTACAGGATTTCTTCGGAACCGGAAAAGATTGGGCGAGTGTTTTTGTGGGATATGTTTAATCCGTGGGGTTGGTGGATGGAGTTGAACTCGACTCACCCGCTGACTGGTAAACGAGTTCGCGCTTTGAGCACTTATTCCGAACAATTAGGCTTGGATGTTGAGTTTGACATGGGCCGGATTGTCGGCGAAGGCAATCTTTTGAGCAAGCGGAAATTGTACGGAAATTTTGTGTTCGATGTGCTGCTGTACAGTGCAGAAACTCTGGGGTTAGCGGTGGGTTTTGCGATCGGCATTTCGCTGTCTGCTGCAAACCCGATGATGATGGTTGCTTGTCCTTTAATCGGTTTGGGCGTGGGAATTTTGCTCAAGACTTTGGTAATGTTCCCGAATTATGAACAAGCAGAACGCTTAGATGTTTTAACCTTAATGTCTGACCCTTATGCAAGTCCTCTGCGGGGTCAACCGGCGCAACTGCAAGGCGAATTAATTGGTCGCGGCGATGCGGGTTATGCCTTCGGTTCTGATTTGAAATTGCAAGACAGAACGGGAATGATTTATCTGCGATATGCTTCTCGTTTTGGGCCAATTGGTAATTTTCTGTTTGGCATGAAACGGGTTGAAAGTTTGATTGGAATGGATGTTAGCGCTTTAGGTTGGTTCCGCCGGGGTGTTGCACCTTGGATGGATTTGATTCAGCTTGAAAGCGATAGCGGTACGACGGTTAAGAGTTATCACCGCTTCTGGTCTTTTGTGATGGGTATCGGTGCGATCGCGATCGGTATTGCATTTCTATTCGTGTCATTTCCAGCTTAACACTTGACAGGTGAAACCTTTTAAGTTAAATATAATTAAGCTCGACAATTCGAGCTTCTTTTTTTTGTTACATACGGTACTATCGAATTTAATACCCTCTAAATTATCTTTTTTTCTTATCAAAATAGTGAGGTAACTAACCGCTTTCGACGTGTTATCTAAGGGGCGCAATAGCGATATTGTCGCACAGAAAGAAGAAAGGAATAAGTAAAGAAGGAGATAGATAATCTTAGGGCGGTAAGGAAGTAATTCAGTTACGAGCAAACATGACAATCAAAATTGCTACAATTAGTTTGTTGTTGATAGTATTAACTTTAGCAGTCAGCAACCCCAGCAAAAAAGTTAGGGGTGATTTAACAAAAATGACCGCCCAAACGGCACACCCGGAGAAAAAAAACACCGTGCAAAGTATTCTCGATGACAGCGCAAAATTAGAAAAACTAGCTGGCGATTTCCAATTTATAGAAGGCCCGATTTGGCATCCAGACGGCTTTTTGCTCTTCAGCGATATTCCCGCCAATATTATCTATAAATTTGGATCAAACCAGCAAGTTGAGGTATTTCGCCGCCCTTCGGGAAAAGCCAACGGGAATACTTTAGACCAAGAAAACCGCTTGCTTACTGCCGAGCACGAAAATCGCCGCGTATCTCGCACAGAAAAGGACGGCAAAGTTATCACGTTGGCGGATAGATACGAGGGCAAGCGGCTCAACAGTCCGAACGATTTGGTTGTTAAATCCGACGGCAGTATTTATTTTACCGATCCGTCCTACGGTGTTAGTAAAGAGCAGGAAGAATTGGGTTTTTACGGTGTTTACAGGTTGGCACCCGACGGAAAATTAACTCTGCTGGTTAAGGATTTGGTGCTGCCCAATGGCATCGCTTTTTCACCAGACGAGCAAAAACTTTATGTCAACAATTCGGAAGCGGGATACATTGCCGTTTTCGATGTAAAACCAGACGGAACTGTTACAAATGAGCAGCTTTTTGCTGAGTTAAAAGACGCCAGTCAAAGCGGAGTACCCGACGGTTTAAAAGTTGATTTAGAGGGAAATATTTACAGCACCGGGCCGGGGGGAGTGTGGATTTTTTCCCGGGATGGCAAGCTTTTGGGGAAGATTTCTGTCCCTGAGACGGCGACTAATTTGGCTTGGGGAGAAAGCGATCGCAAAACGCTTTACATTACTGCAAGTAAAAGTCTTTATCGAATTCGCCTTAAAATTCCGGGCGTGCGGGCTGGAAAATAATCTAAAATCGGGCGAAGTTGAAAGTAAAGCTGCATTTGCAGGCGAATCTCATATAAAGTATTTGTTTGTAGTAGTTCTTAAGCGCTGCTGCAAACTTTTATTTAAGACATTTTTTGACCGAGAATTTTTTGATGGTACAAGCCCCCGTCTCGATCCGTGGAATCAATCGAAAGCATCTAAAATCTCAAATTCTCAAGCCCCCGTCTCGATCCGTGGGGTCGCCTCTAAAATCTAAAATCTAAAATCTAAAATCTAAAATCTAAAATCTAAAATCGAATGACTGCAATGTTCATAGCCCGCTTGCATAAATTTCTGACTGCGACTGTTGATGAAAAATCCCGATCGCGCACAATATTTTGGTTGACTCTCAGCTTGACATTTGCCGCAGTTTATAGTGTTTTAGGACTCAAGCAAGTCTTCAGCGCCGAGTATATGGTGCAAGACGATGCGAGGCAGCACGTTTTCTGGATGATGCGGTTTGTCGATCCCGCATTATTCCCCAACGATTTCATTGCTAATTATTTTCAATCAATCGCCCCCGCAGGATACAGCACCCTGTACAAATTAGCCGCAACAGTTGGCATTCACCCGCTATTTTTTCACAAAATATTGCCGCTATTTCTCGGCTTAATCTCCACTTATTACTGTTTTGGCCTGTGTCTAGAAATGCTGCCAGTGCCGATGACTGGATTTATTGCATCTTTGCTGCTAAATCAGCATATGTGGATGACCGATGATTTGGCTTCCACAACGCCAAGAGCTTTTATATATCCGATATTCCTGGCTTTTTTATATTATTTGTCGCGCAGTTCGTTGCTGCCTTGTTTGGGAGCGATCGCGCTGATCGGACTATTCTATCCTCCTTACGCCTTGGTTGCTGCCGGAATTTTAGTTTTGCGCCTGCTAGCCTGGAAAAACGGCAGTTTGCGCTTGTCGGGCGATCGGACAAATTACCTGTTTTGCAGTACAGGTTTGGGAGTAATCTTTTTAGTAATGCTGCCCTATGCCTTAGATAACTCGGAATTTGGCCCAACTTATACCGCAGCAGAAGCGAAGCAAATGGCCGAATTTGTACCAGACGGCAGAAATGCTTTTTTTCATTCAAATCCCAAAGATTATTGGCTGACAGGGCGGGGTAGCGGGATGTTTCCCAAGTCGCTGTTTACGCCTGTAACTCACTGTGTCGCGCTGTTATTTCCGCTGCTGCTGTTTTTGCGATCGGCTTTTCCCTTAGCACATCAGATTCAAAGCAAAATCTGGCTTTTGCTTCAGCTATTTTTAGCATCCTCGGCGATGTTTTTTGCGGCTCATGCCACCATTTTTAAGCTATATCAACCAGGTCGCTATACTGCATACAGTTTGCGATTTATTATTGTTTTAATAAGTGCGATCGTCTTAACGTTAATCATTGATGGAGTCGGTCATTGGGCATCAAAAACCGCAACAACATTTCATTTTAAAAAGATAATTGCACTAATGACGACAGCGACAATCGCTATCGCCGTTGTCCTTTATCCCTGCTTGGTCGAAAAATTTCCCACAGTCGGGTATCTAGAAGGTAAGATGCCGGCTTTGTACAAGTTTTTTGAGCAACAACCTAAAGATATCCTGGTTGCTTCAATAGCGGTAGAGACTGATAATTTGCCAACCTTTAGTCAGCGTTCAGTTTTGGTGGCAAAGGAATATGCAGTGCCGTATCAGAAAGGCTACTACAGCAGATATAGGCAGCGAGTTACCGACTTAATTCGCGCTCAGTACAATCCCGATCGAACTGTATTGCAAAATTTTATTAATCAATATGGAGTTGATTTGTGGATGCTCGATCGCAAGGCTTTGACTCTTCAGTATGTGGAGGATTACGGCTGGCTAAATCAGTTTGATACTACCCAAGAGGCGATGCTTTCTCTCAAACAAGGGAAAATTCCCGCCTTAGCTTCAGCAATGACAAGTTGTGCTGTTTTTCAAAATGAAGTTGTAGTGGTTTTGGATGCGTCTTGTATTGTGAAAGTGACTGGGAATTAAGCCGAGGCAGAGCCTTGGAATATACTTTCTCAGGAAGAGCAGGGGAACTAGAAAGAACTATTCGGATTCTGAAGCTACAATTGCTGCACGGATCTTCTGTAGGGGCGATCGCACAATGCGTTATAATGCCAATAAGAGATAATGGTGCGGGTCAATGACACAAGTTCTCGATCGGGAAACTCTCGATGGGCGAGTAGTGCTCAACGGCACTTGGGAGCAATTCAAGTTAATCCAGAAGGTTTCGGAAGATTCCCCTGGCATAAAGTTGTCTTTTTTTGCAGGGGCGATCGAGATTCTGATGCCGGGATTCCAACACGAACATTTATCTGAAATCATTGGTTACTTGGTGACCACTTTTCTGCTGCAACAAGGTATTAAGTTTTACCCTTCTGGTTCCATGACGCAGGAGAAGACGCCAGAAGCTTCAACTCAAGCAGACAAATCGTTTTATTTGGGAGAACCTAAGTTGATTCCCGATTTGTCGATCGAGGTGGTTTATACTAGCGGTGGACTGAGAAAGTTGCCAAAATATCGAGCTTTGGGCGTACCTGAAATCTGGTTTTGGGAAGATGGCACGCTGCGGCTGTATCATCTGGGCCAAGATGGCTACGAGCAAGTAATTCAGAGTCAACTGTCAGGATTGGAAACGCTGGATATCGATTTGCTAAGACGCTGCATTTTAATGGGTGAAACAGATTTGGCTGAAGCGGTTAAGGTTTTTGGGCAGGGAATATCGACCGATCGTACATGACAGCAAGACGTTCGATTTTCCGGTGGAGGCGATCGAAATTTTAGTGGTTTTGGCAACATCTGAAAAAAATAGAATCCCCAGATCCCGGACTTCTTAAATAAGTCGAGTTCTGCTTTTGCTGGGAACGAGAAATACAGTCTTTTGTAGTGGCAATCCCCTTGCGATTGCCACTCCCGATCGGTGATTTTGCGGATGTGGTGGAATTAAATAATCTCCTCAATCAAAGGTGAATATAGATCCGGGGTCTGCTTGGTAGAGAATGAAAAGTGCATCAAGGCTCGATCGCATATTATCTTTTCAACAAAAACATGGCAACACTTTACGTCAACCCGCAAACAGGCAGCGATTCCGCAGCCGGCACCCAATCGGCTCCATTCAAAACGATCGCCCGCGCGATCGCCCGCGCTGCATCGGGAACTACGATTCAGTTATCACCGGGAACTTACAGCGTTGGTAGTGCCGAACAATTCCCCTTGGAAATTCCCTCGGGAGTAAAAGTTCTTGGCAATGAAGCTAACAAAGGTAGAGGCATTCTGATTCAAGGCAGCGGCAAATTTGTAAGTCCCACCTCTGCGGGTCAAAATATTACTATACTGCTAGCAACTAATTCCCAATTGCGCGGAGTAACTGTCACCAATCTCGATAGTCGCGGCACGGGAGTCTGGATTGAGTCAACTTCTCCGACTGTGGCTAACTGCACTTTCACTCAATGCAAGCGCGAAGGCGTTTTTGTCACCGGAACCGCTAATCCTGCGATTCTCGAAAACATATTTGTGGAAAACTCAGCGGCTGGCGTAAATACGGCGGGAACTGCTAAAGGAGTAATACGGCGCAATATTTTTCAAAAGACGGGTTTCGGCATTTCTCTGCAAGCTCAGTCGGCTCCTTTGATTGCTGACAACCAAATTTTGGAAAACCGCTCGGGTATCGTTTTAGCGGGGGAATCTAAGCCGATTTTGCGCAAGAATCGTATTGAAAAAAATACCGAAGACGGTTTGACTGCGCTGGGGAAGTCGCTACCAGATATTGGTACGGCTCAAGATTTGGGCGGCAATATTTTTCTGAATAACGGTGAATTAGACTTGCAAAACTCGACTGGGGTTAAGATTTCTGCGGTGGGCAATCAGCTCAATGCTTCGCGGGTGAAAGGTTTATTTGATTTGGGCAATGTGACGCCAACTCCGACTCCCGGCGGGCTAAAGTTCAGCGACATCAGCACGCATTGGGCTAAGGATTTTATCGATCGCTTGGCAAAGATGAATATTGTTAGCGGGTTTCCCAACGGCACTTTTCAACCTTACGAGAGTGTAACTAGAGCTCAGTATGCGGCTGTGTTGGCGAAGGCGTTTGAATTGGTGCCGCGCCGTGAGGCGACGGTTTTTAAGGATGTGGCGGCGAATTTTTGGGCGCAGGGAGCGATCGCCCAAGCTAATCGAGCTGGGTTTTTGGTGGGATACCCCGACAGCACGTTTCGCCCGGAGCAGAATTTGACTAGAGTTCAGGCGATCGTATCTTTGGTAAACGGCTTGCAGTTGGCGGGCGGCAACCCCAATTCTTTGAGCGTTTATGTCGATCGAGCGCAGATTCCCAGTTTTGCCACCGACGAGATAGCAACCGCCACAGAGCGCAAAATCGTGGTCAACTATCCCGCGCGCGAAAAACTTTCCCCCGCCCGCGACATCACCCGCGGCGAGATATCCGCGCTCATCTACCAAACTCTGGTAGCCACAAACCGAGCCGAGCCAATTAACTCTCCCTACATCGTCTAAGTCCCCTAGCATCGGAATTAATATCGCTCGCCGTGTCCTCGGTATCATTCCGATGCAGCCGGAAACGATATCAGGTACACAGAACCAGCCCATCTCCCCTCTCCCTTGTCTCAGATTTTCCCAGTCTGCCCCACTCTCACCCTCCTCCACTCTCCCAAGTCTTGATTTGCGAGTACCCGAATCGTTTTATGATTAAACATTAAGAAATTAAGCAATCCTTAAGGTTCCACTGTCAGATTATGGCTAAAATTCAATTCTCTCGGGGTATAGACGAAGAAGCTGTGCCCCAAGTGCGCCTAACCCGTTCTAAAAGCGGAGAGCAAGGCACTGCCACGTTTACCTTTGAAAATCCCAAAGCTCTCAGCAGCAGCAGTACCGAAGACATTACTGGAATGTACATGATAGACGACGAAGGCGAAATCCTCACTCGCGAGGTTAAGGCTAAGTTTATCAACGGTCAGCCTGCTGGTTTGGAAGCTGTTTATATAATGAAAAGTACCGCAGAATGGGATCGATTTATGCGTTTCATGGAACGCTACTCGGAAGCAAACGGCTTAGGATTTAGCAAGGCATAATGGGTAGTTGGTAATTGGTAATTGGTAATTGGTAATCAGCCGATCGCCGATTGCCGGTTGCCGATTGCTTAGAAGAAGAAACTATGACGCAAATTCCTCACCCCGACTTATCTAAAATAACCGTAAATTGCGCTATCATTACTGTTAGCGACACGCGCTCGGCTGAAACAGACAATAGCGGCTTGTTAACTAAGAGGCTGCTAAAAGATGCGGGTCACTCTGTGGTAGCTTACACTGTTGTTAAAGATGATGCGGCCAAAATTGTATTGCAAATGCAGGCGTTTTCCCAGCGTGAAGATGTGGATGCAATCATTTTTAACGGTGGCACGGGCATCGCTCCCCGAGATACGACTTATGATGTGATGGAGAGTTTGCTCGACAGGATTTTACCGGGATTTGGGGAGATATTTCGGTTTTTGAGCTATCAAGAAATTGGTTCGAGGGCGATCGCCTCTCGCGCCGTGGCAGGCGTTTATCAAGGCAAGTTAGTCTTTTCTCTTCCGGGCTCTAGCAATGGCGTGAAACTAGCTGTGGAAAAGCTAATTTTACCTGAATTAGTTCACTTGGTGACGCAGTTGCGCGGTGGGTGAGAGCGAAAGTTCGGTTAATTGACTGACAATCAAGCAATTTGGTTGCAAATCGCCCGAGGCATCCGTGGAGTGAGAAAAAAGCTTTGAATCCTCATCGCCAGCCCCCGGTTCGATCGGTGAGGTCGCTTTCTTCAATCTCTTCAATCTCAAATCTCAAATCTCAAATCTAAAATCGACTCGCCCGAGGCATCCGTGGAGTGAGAAAAAAGCTTTGAATCCTCATCGCCAGCCCCCGGTTCGATCGGTGAGGTCGCTTTCTTCAATCTCTTCAATCTCAAATCTCAAATCTCAAATCTCAAATCGACTCGCCCGAGGCATCCGTGGAGTGAGAAAAAAGCTTTGAATGGGCGCATCTAATAGTTGGGGGAGCAGTCCCGGAAGGGTCTGTATCGGGAGCAGCTTCAGGGGAGGGGTTGGGGTAACATAAAAAAGGAATGTGATTGCACACATTCCCTGTCCACAAATTTTTTATGTAGCTCTATGATAGCATTATTGGAACGAATCATTGATGAAATCCCAGACTGGGAAACCCGCATATTAAAGCTAGAAACAGCTTCTAGCCTGGGAGCCATTGTTTGGGTGGCTTGGGGGATAGGATTAGAAGTGGCAAGAGTTCTGGTTGAAAATGAATTATGGAGTCGTGCCAAGTTACCAACTGAATGGCCCAACTGTCGTCATTGTGGTAGCCGACTCAATAGTAAGGGCTTTCAAAAACGCTCGATAGTAACCCTCGTGGGAACGGTTAACTGGTCTAGAAGAGTCGGGCGTTGCCCCCTCAAGTGTCAGAATAGCCAGAGAGTTCCTCTTGATGAGTTGCTCTTAATCAAACCTGACCAAAAAACCTCCGATGAAGTCATGAGGTTGGGATGTTTGTTAGCAATTTTTGTTCCCTTTGGGATTACAAGTCAATTACTAAAACAACTAACAGGAATTAAGGTTTGTAGTCAAACAATTGGTAATTGGATTGCCTCCAAAGGAAGGCTGACAATGGCAAAAACTCAGAAAGAAATAGCTGCTTTTGAGCAAGGGGACAACCCAATAGCTGAGTCTTTGCCCTGTGATACCAATTTCCTAAATTCCTGCTACAGATAGCCCCTCTAATATGAATGGATATCCTGTCAAAGAAGCAATCACTTCGTTAGTTAGCTTTTTCAACTCTTTTTGCACCGCTTCTCTCAATTCTTCTATGCCATCAAATCTTAACCATTTCAATTGTTCCTTGATATACCCCCATAGCCTTTCTATTGGATTCACTTCCGGACTATAAGCTGGTTGAAACAGTAAAATCACGTTTTCTGGTATACTTAGGTTCAATGAACTATGAAATCCTCCATTGTCTAGTTGAATTATATGCAAATCATCTGGATAAGCGGTGGCAAATAGCTCCAAAAACTTCTCAAAACACACGGCTCGTCTAGATGCGTAAATTCATAAAAAAATCCCTCTCCTGTTTGAGGCTCTACTACTCCATATAACCACAGATATATAAAGTCCCATTGCACTGCTCCGTGAGGCTTAATGCCTTTGCCAGTTAATTTCCTTCTTTGAACTGTGTGTAGCCCCATTCGACTTTCGTCTTGGCTCCAATATCGGATTTTATACCACTGCTTTAAAAAGCTCTCACTTTGACTCAGGCTGGCTTTTATCAAGGATGGCAGTTTTTTTTAAATTCTTCTACTGCACCTTTTTTCTGTTTTTCACTCACGGGGCGTGGCACTTTTAATTTTCCTTTCAGTCGGTATCTTGCCCATTGGTGTACTGTGCGATATGCCACTTTTACTTCACAGCAGCTTGTCAGCCATTGGTGTACTTCTTTGTAGCTATTGAATCCTTCTGGGTCTTGTAATTCCTTTGATAATCTCTCTACAGTTTCAGGATTCATTATGCTTGGTCTTCCGGAACGCGGTTTCTGCAATAATAATTCTTCTATTCCCCCTTTTCTATAACTAGACAACCATCTTTGTATTGTAGTACGATGTTTCCCGGCGCCGCACAGCCGCCGACAATACGCTATCTACCGTTTGGGTTTTAAGCCAATACAAAACTTGTAGTTTTTCATGGCGCAAAACATCTTTTTCTTTCTTCATAAGAGTGGTCAACTCTTCTGTTGTTTCCCGAATTTCAATCCGAACAACTCCTGACATTTTTCTTCCTTATATTTGGGAACTGGCTCACACAAACGATACCTACTAATTGTAGCACTATTTTAGGAAAGTGGTATGAGGTAGAAAAAATGGCTTTAGCTCTAGCTGCTGATGGAGTAATGGTGCCTTTTCGGCCCCAGGAAAAAACTCCATCAGGAGCCACACAATGGCCAGAAGTGAAAGTGGGAGTAATCGCCAGACTAGGAGCATATTTTACTCGCTCGGGTAAAACAGCAACCCGGTTACATCAACGGCGTCTAGTAGCGGTACTAGGAAATATTAATGACCTCTGTCCCCGGCTAATGCTAGAAGCCATTCGTTCTGGACTACACAGAGCCTAAATCGGTAGTGTGGCTCTCGGATGGAGGAGTAGGTTTTTGGAATTTATATTATCAATATTTAGCTCCATTAAATGTAATAGGTGTATGAGATTTTTATCAGGCGGCTGGACATTTGTGGTCAGCGGCAGCAGCTTATAAAGATGGCAGGACGAGGGAAGCAAAAAACTGGTTTAAACAGTGGCGACATCACCTGAGACATGGAGATTCAAGAGAAGTAATTTGAGAATTAGAAAAAGTTTTAGCGAAGGGTTGTTTAACCCCTAGCCAACGGCAAATTATCCGCCGAGTACATAATTATTTGAAAATTCATGA
>NZ_JAUBSX010000029.1:0-83112 GCF_036704885.1 Microcoleus sp. F4-D5
AATGTCATTGGTTTTCTCACAGGATGGTCTTGGATCTTACATTCTTTATCTCTAGCACATCTTTAGAAAAATGGTATGAACCAAAATCCGTAAGTGCGTAAGTTTGGTGGGTTTTAAGGGCAGTTGGGGGTTCAAAAGCGTAAGCTCCGAAAGAGCAAGGGTCAGCGATCCGGATCGGGTGCGATCGCCTGCCCTTTTGAAAGCGGTGGTTGATGTCTTGGAGCGTGTTGACTGTACCGGGATGCTAGATCGCTACCCCCTTGGGTTGACCAGTAGAACCGGATGTGAAAATTACATAAGCTAAGTTATCCGGTGTCACCTCAGTGTATAGCGAGCGATACTTTCTATAGAGTCGGGAGTTTCAGATTTATCCATTTTTATTCTTTCCTTGCATTCGTTGCTTTTGGCGATTGATTGCTTCTTTTTGTTTATTGATGCGATCGCGATTTTTCCCAACAGAGGATTTTTCCTCTGGCTCCTCACTTAAATATTGTGCCAAAGAGCTGATGGTTGGATATTTAAACATCTCAATCATTGAAACATCTCTGTCCATAACTTCTCTCAGTTTACTATGAGCCTGAGCCATCAGTAATGAATGACCGCCTAAATCGAAGAAATTATCATCGACACCTACTTTTTCTAAGTGTAATACTTGTTGCCAAACGGTAGCGATCGCTTGCTCGATATCCGTCTGCGGTGCAACATAAGTTGTTTCTAACTCTATGTTAAAAGCATCTGGAAGTGGTAGCGCCAGAGAGTCTACTTTACCATTAGATATCAGCGGCAAAGCATTCAAGAACACAAAGCTCGAGGGCATCATATAGTTGGGCAGCTTCTGCTTGAGAACATTGCGTAAACTCCTCACCGCTGTGCGCTGCAAAACTTTCGAGAAACCCTGAGTTTCCAGAAGATACTCTATGCTGTGTTGAAAAATATCTTGTTCGATCGCACCTAGCACCAACTCAATCCCTGCTTGGTTTGTCCGACACCAAGCGACTCTTCCCGCCAACCAACGCTCTTCACCGGAACCGGGCATACGCAAGCGCAGGCGGACGGTTTGACCGGACCCACAAATATCTGGCACATCCGCTAAGCCGACGCCACCGATGGAAATGTCTTCCGTGCGAAGTTCCACCGCAGGATGACCGTCAAATTCTGCCAGACATTCACTCTTGAAGGGAATACGTTCTGGTGTGAGGTTGGAAACGATATAGGCTACGAGGCGCTGATTGCCGGAGGCATCTTCCCGCTTGATAACTAAAGACTCTCGTACATCCGGGTGTTGGCTCAATATCGCCTCGATCTCGCCCAGTTCGATGTCCAATAAATTATTATCGACACCTACTTTTTCTGGGTGCAATACTTGTTCCCAAGCTGTAGCGATCGCATCTTCGATCTCAGTCTGGGGTGGAATATAATCCAACTGTGGGTTAAAAGTATCTGGCTCTGGCAGGGCCTTGCGGTCTATTTTGCCGTTGGGTGTCAGCGGCAAAGCATTCAAAAACACAAAGTTGGAGGGCATCATATAGTTGGGCAGCTTCTGCTTGAGAACATTGCGTAAACTGCCGACTGCCGTGCGTTGCAAAACTTTCCAGAAACCCTGACTTTCCAGAAGATACTCGATGCTTTTTTGAAAAATATCTTGTTCGATCGCGCTCAAAGCCAGCTCAATCCCAGCTTGGTTTCTCCGACACCAAGCCACACTTCCCTCCAACCATAGCTCCCGATCTAATCCGGGCAGATGCAGGCGCAGGCGGACGGTTTGACCGGGCCCACAAGTATCTGGTACGCCCAGTATGCCGACGCCACCTAAAGAGATGTCTTCTGTACGAAGTTTCACTGCCGGATTCCCGTCAAATTCCGCCAGACATTCACTGTTGAAAGGAGTACGTTCTGGTCTGAGGTGGGAAACAATATAAGCTACCAGGCGCTGGTTGCCGGAGGCATCTTCCCGCTTGATAACTACAGACTCTCGTACATCGGGGTGTTGGCTCAATACCGCATCGATCTCTCCGAGTTCGATGCGGAAGCCGCGAATTTTCACCTGCTGGTCGATGCGACCGAGGAATTCGATATTGCCGTCGGGTAGGTAGCGGGCTAAGTCACCTGTTTTGTAGAGGCGATCGCCTTGTTCGTGGCTAAAAGGGTTGAGGATAAAGCGATCGGCAGTTAGTTCGGGTCGGTTGAGGTAGCCCCGCGCTAAACCAGCACCGCCAATATACAATTCTCCCGGAATGCCGATCGGGACAGGTTGTTTTTGGGCATCTAGAATATAGACCTGCGTATTGGCAATAGGCCGACCGATGGGCGGTGGCTCGCTGCTATCGGTACATTCGGCAATGGTGGCACAGACGGTGGATTCGGTCGGCCCATAAGCATTAAAGAACCGACGCCCTGATGACCATTTGGCTATGAGGTCGGGGGAGCAGGCTTCTCCCCCAACAATGATTGTCCCCAAGGTAGGAAGCTCTTCAAAGCGAAGAACTGCCAAGACTGCTGCTGGCAATTCAATGTGGGTAATAGCTCGATCGCGCAACACCTCAGTCAGACCAGAACCTGCCAAAACAGCATCATTCGTTGGGATACACAGAGTTGCTCCCGAACACAATGCAATCACCAAATCGGAAGTTGCAACATCAAAGCTCAACGAAGCAAACTGGAGGACACGGCTGTTTGGTTGCACATTGAATATCTTAATCTGTGCTGCAGCCAGGTTGCATAGTCCTCGGTGCCCCACCAGTACGCCTTTTGGTCTGCCTGTAGACCCCGAAGTGTAAATCAAATAAGCCAGGTTCTCAGGGGTTAAGCTGCATCCAGGGTTTTCCTCACTCTGTCGCTCTATGACTTCCCAGTCTGTGTCTAGGCAAACGATACGCGCTTGATTTTGGGGAAGAGATTCAACTAACCGCGCCTGAGTCAGCAGCACTGGTACAGAGGCATCTTCTAGCATGAAAGCTAAACGGTCTGGGGGATAAGCTGGGTCTAGCGGCACATAAGCCCCCCCAGCTTTGAGAATGCCTAGCAGTCCTACTACCATTTCTAAAGAACGCTCTACACAGATACCCACCAATACCTCTGGCCCTACACCCAAATTGCGGAGATGATGTGCTAACTGATTCGATCGTTGGTTCAGCTCTTGATAAGTAAGTTGCTCATCTTCAAAGATTAATGCGATCGCATCTGGCGCGAGCTCTACCTGCTGTTCAAATAACTGGTGTATGCACGCATCTTTGGGGTCATCGGTTTCGGTATCATTCCACGCCGCCAACTGCTGCCGCTCAAATTCAGTTAAAAGAGGCAACTCCAAGATTTTCTGCTCTGGATTGGCAACGATTCCTTCCAGCAGAGTTTGGAAATGTCCGATCGTTCGGGAAATCGTGCTAGCTTCAAACAAATCCGTGTTGTACTCAATACGACCAATGATGCCCTCCGGCCTTTCCTCTACATCCAAAATCAGATCGAACTTCGCCGTATCGGTCTGGATATCCAGATAACTCACATTCCAACCCTCACTCAAAGATGGTATTAGAGGTTGAGGAGCAAACGCCACTTGGAACAAGGGGTTTTGGCTGAAGTTTCGGTCTGGTTGCAGTGTTTCTACCAGTTGTTCAAACGGCACATCTTCATGAGCATAAGCTGCCAAAGTTACTTCCCGCACCCTGGATAGTAGGTCTTGGAAACTAGGGTTTCCCGACAGATCGGTACGCAACACTAGAGTATTAATAAAAAATCCGATTAACTTGTCTATCTCCGGTCTGTTGCGACCTGCACTGAAAGTTCCCAGCACGATATCTTCTTGTCCAGAGTAGCGATAGAGCAAGGTCTTGAATGCCGCCAGCAGAGTCATGTAGAGCGTGACTCCCTCCTGTCGAGAAAGAGCCTTGAGTGCTTCTGTCACGTTTTTGGATAGGCTAAAACGTTGCCTTCTACCTTGGAAGGTGGGAATAGCGGGTCGGGGGTGATCTAATGGCAGTTGTAGGATGGGTAAATCGGCTAGCTGTTGCTTCCAGTAGTCTAACTGACTTGCCAGAATTTCTCCTGTAAACGACTGCCGCTGCCAAACAGCAAAATCGGCATATTGTAAGGCTAATTCTGGCAATACTAGCGTTTTGTCATTACCAAAAGCTTCGTAGAGTGCCGCTAGTTCGGGAAGAAATACATTATATATAGAAACACCGTCCATGACGATGTGATGGAATGTCAGGAATAACCTGTATTCTTCATCTGATAGCTGCATCAAAGTAGCCCGCAGCAATGGGGCCGAAGTTAAATCAAATGGTTGTTTTGTCTCTCTAGTTGCTAACCGCAAAGCTTCTGCTTCCCGTTGGCTGACAGGTAATTGCCTCAAATCTACAAACGCTAGATTGAAAGTATCGGCAGGTGGATCTATAACTTGAATCGGCTGTCCATCGACTGTAATAAAGCGCGTTCTCAAACTTTCGTGACGTTTGATAATTTCGGTGAGAGCTTTTGAAAGGACATTTACGTCAATAGCACCGGGAAAACGAATCGTGCAGGGTTCGTTATAAACAGGGGTATCGGATGCCAATTGTGTGAGGAACCACAATTGTTGCTGGTTCCATGAAAGAGGTAAGTTTTGGTTTCTAGAAACTGCTTGGATGGGAGTAGCTTGCAAGTGAACTTTTTCTGAATCGCTTTCTGAAATGCGCTGCGCTAGTGAGGCTATGGTGGGAGATGCAAACAAGCTGCCCACAGGCAATTCTACTTTTAATGTTTTGCGTAATCGGCTGTCGATCTGGATCGCCAGTAAGGAATGTCCGCCCAACTCCAAAAAATTGTCGTAAATGCCAACTCGTTCTATTCCCAGCACTTCAGCCCAAATCCCTGCTATCATTTCTTCGATCGGGGTGCGAGGTGCTACATAATTTTCTTGCAAATCGGGTCTGGAAGTGTCTGGTGCAGGTAGAGAACGGCGATCGATTTTGCCGTTGGGGGTCAGCGGTAGTGACTCCAACATGACAAAGCGATCGGGCATCATATAATCTGGCAGTTTTTCTTGCAGGAAATTGCGGAGATGCGGTATCAACTTTTGGGCAATATTTCTCTGTAACGGGCGATTGGCGTAGTGATGCCAAGGTTTGACGTTAATAGTATTTTTTTCGGTAAATACAATCTCTTGACTTTCTGCTACTTCTGTTGTGGAACGGTGTCGAAAAATTACGTCATAACTACCAGAATCACTTGCTTCTAACCAGCTAATGTCGATTTGATAAGGTAATTCTTGAGCTAATAACCAAAGTTCTTCTGGATCTATTCCAAGTGGGGATTGTTTTTGTAAACTCTCACGCCATTCTCTGACAGTTTCTAGCCCTGAGTTAGTGTTGAGCCATTGGATAGTTTTAATTTCTGTGTCTAGACGTGCGTTGGGGACTTGTCGCCAGCCGAGTATTTCTGGGGAAGTTGTTTGCAGCAATTGGCGGATGGATGCGATTGTCCAATCGGCTTGCCAGTCTAACCATTTGATATATTTGCTAGAAAAAACTCCTTCTCCTATATGCAGAATTACATCGTAGCGAAATCGAGTTAATTCATTGTGTTGAATGCCACGCTTGGGCAGAATTTCGACATAACCGATTTGTGGTAGATGTTCTTTTAAAGCGGTGAAGAAAGCTGGATCGATGACTAATTCTTCTTCTTGTGCCATTAGCGATCGCACTGTGGAAAGTAATTGCGTTCGCTCCATTTCTGGGGAGGCCCGATATAATTGCACGGAGGCATGATAAGCTTCCAGGAGCGGCAGACTCCGCAGATCTCCTAAGAAAATGTTGCCGCCATTACGGACTGCATTCACTGCGCCTTCTAGGACTTTCAACAAATACTCTATGCTGGGGAAATGCTGAATTACTGAGTTGATTACGATCGTATCGAGGCTGTCTGCTTCTATACCTTCAAAGTTGTCTGCCGTCCTTTCTAAAAGTGTGACATTCTCTAATCCCGGCACCGACATCTTCATCTGTTCGATATAGCGCAGTGCTTGTGGGGACAAGTCCGCAGCCCGGTATTGAGTGCAGTGAGGAGCAATTCGAGATAGTAATAAACCTGTTCCGCAACCGATTTCTAGAACGGATTGGGGTTGCAACTGGAGAATGCGAGCGACTGTATGCTCTACCCAGGAGCGCATCTCGTTTTCTGGGATAGGTTCGCCTGTGTAGCTACTGTTCCAACCGATAATATTAAAGGTTTGGTTTTGATGGGTAGGGGTTTGGCTGTAGGTATTGTCGTATAGCGATCGCCACTGCGAAATGAGTTCGGTATAGCTGTCTAACTCTGGCTCAGACGATGAAGAATCTTGTGGCTTTCCAACCACATAAGCCACGAGGCGTTTGTTACCAGGTACATCTTCTCTGACTGTGACAACAGCATCTCCCACTTCAGGATTTTGCCTCAGTGCCGCTTCAATCTCGCCCAGTTCGATGCGGAAGCCGCGAATTTTTACTTGGTTGTCGATGCGACCGATAAACTCGATGTTTCCATCGGGCAGATAGCGACCGAGATCGCCAGTACAGTATAGGCGATCGCCTGTATGAGGATGAGTAATGAAGCGCTGGCTAGTTTTTTCGGGATCTCGCCAATAGCACCTAGCTAAACCGATACCTCCGATGTAGAGTTGCCCCAGTTCCCCCTCCTGACATGACTCCATTGCTTCGTTCAGCACGTAGAAATGCTGGTTGGTCATGGCCCGACCGTAAGGAATGCTTTTCCATTCCGGGTCAACCTTGGCGATCGGATATAGGATAGACCAGATGGAAGCCTCGGTTGCACCTCCTAAGCTGATGACAGCAGGGGTTGAAGGTTGGTCTATAGTTTTATTTTCTTGTAGGGGCAATTCCCCTGCGATCGCCCCGTCAGGGTTTGGGGCAAGCACGGGGGCGCTGCCCCTACAGATGACCAAATCTTTGATTCGATCTGGCAAAGTCGGAGGTATCCAATCGCCGCTGAGAAGGACTAATCGCAGAGATGATGGAAGGGTTTTGCTATTACCAGCAGCATAATCCACAAGCATCTGCATCAATGGCGGTGCTGAGTCCCAGAGGGTGACTCGTTCTTGCATCATCAGATCGAGCCAGTCAGACGGGTCTGGCGTTGCGGTCGCTTTGGGGATAACAACAGTTCCTCCCGCAGCAAATAGACCGAAAATGTCATATACTGACAGGTCGAAGCTGAGGGAAGATACTGCTAAGACGCGATCGACTGCTTTGACTTCAAAACGTTGGTTAATATCGAGAAGCGTGTTGACGGCACCGCGATGCTCGATCGCTACTCCCTTAGGTTGACCAGTAGAGCCGGATGTGTAAATTACATAAGCTAAATTATCCGGTGTCACTACTGTTTCAGGGTTTTCTTCGCTGAAGCGATCTAATGTTTCTGAATTGCCATCCAAACAGATGATCTGCGCTTGATGTTCGGGAAGAGACTCGACTAAATGCCGTTGTGTTAGTAATACTGGCGTTTGGGAATGTTCCAACATAAATGCCAGTCTATTTTGGGGATAATTCGGATCTAGTGGTACATAAGCTCCCCCTGCTTTGAGAATACCTAATAGACCCACAACCATTTCTAGCGATCGCTCCACACAGGCTGCGACCAATACCTCTGGCCCGACACCGAGAGTCTTCAGATAATTCGCCAATTGGTTAGCTTGGGAGTTTAACTCCTGATAAGTTAGCTGCTTCCCTTCAAAAATTACTGCAATAGCGTCAGGCGATCGCTTTACTTGAAACTCAAATAGCTGGTGGATGCACGTATCTTTAAAATTACCTAGCATTTTATTCTTCCTTCAAGCAAGCAATACTGAGTTTTTTGCTCCGTGCCCATAAGCGTTGCGGAGTTAAGAGCGAACCATAGCCAAAAGACTTAAATTATTTCAGTAAGTTTGCCCTCATCTTGGGGTGATAGTGGCAAACAACGACCCAATAAAGCTAGCTTCGGTAGACTTTTGCTGCGATCGCCTAATCATCTTATTTTATATCTTAAGGCGGCTACTTTTGTGATCTAGGTCACTATTTCATCTACATTTTGAAGCGAGGGATAAAAATCTTTACCCTCCACCCCATCGCTTTTCTAATGGCACAAGCCAAGTAAATTCCTAACAGCAAGCACAAGCTAAATCAATCTCACTTTTGCTGAGTTCCCTGTTTGAGAGGAATCTGAATCACGAACTCTGCTCCCTGTCCAGGAGCGGAAATACAAGTCAGCATACCATTATGTTTTTCTACTACAATTTGGTAGCTAATAGCCAAACCCAAACCAGTGCCAGAGCCGACACGTTTTGTAGTAAAGAAAGGGTCAAAAATCTTCTGCCTTACTTCTTCTGTCATCCCGGCTCCATTGTCGGCAATCCGAATCTCTACTTGGTTACTATTTATAACACTGGTACGAATACGAACTTGTGATTTTTTATTAGCCCTTGATTCTATAGGAGAAGTCGCTAATGATTCCTCTATAGCATCAATTGCATTGCTGAGTATATTCATAAATGCTTGGTTCAGGAAGCCGGCGTAACATTCTATTTCAGATATCTGACCGTACTCTTTAATAATTTCAATTCCAGGATGGTCGGGCTTACCTTTTAGCTGATTTTGCAACAATAGCAGAGTGCTATCTAGCCCTTCATGGATATCTACTCGTTTCATTCCCGCCTCATCCAATCGCGAGAAATTCCGCAGCGACAAGACAATCTGGCGGATGCGTTCTGCCCCTTGCTGCATCGACTCAAGCAGCCTAGGAAAATCGGAAATTAAGAATTCCAGATCGATACTTTCTGCAAAATTCAGAATTTCAGGAGTTGCATTAGGCAATTGATCCTGATAGAGATTCAGCAACCCCAGCAAGTCATGAAAATAGTCCTTAGCAGGGGTAAGATTGCCGTATATAAAGTTAATTGGGTTGTTAATTTCGTGAGCGATACCAGCAACCATTTGCCCCAGACTTGACATTTTTTCAGTTTGAATTAGCTGAGTCTGTGTCGCTTGCAATTCTTTTAGGGTAAGTTCAAGTTGAATTGCTTGTTCTCTCAGCAGGCTATTTTTTTGTTTTAACTGCTGAGTCCTCTCTTCTACTTTTTGTTCGAGCGTTTGGTTGTAATCCTCTAATTGTTCATTAGCTGTTTTCAAGTTTTGAGTAGCGGTTTCCAATCTCCCATAGAGCATCGCATTTTTAAGGGATATAGCTATCTGTGAAGAAAGTATTTTTAATAATTCCAGCCTCTCCATTGTAAAGGCACCAGTTGTTATGTTATTTTCCAAATAAAGAATACCTATCAGCTTGCCTTGATTAATAATAGGCATAGATAATATTGACTTGGGTTTTGTTTTTAGGAGGTAAGGATCGTTTATGAATCTTTGTGACACTGAGGCATCATTTAAAACCACATTTGCTTTAGTTATGCCTACATAATTAATTATGGTGAGCGGCAGATTCTCACTGTTTTCGACTGCTAATTCTGAACACAATACAACCACATCTCTATCCACAACACCTGTAGCTTCTATCACTAATTTCCCATCTTTTTCTAAGATCAAGCACCCTGTTGTAGCTCCAGCATTTTCCATCACAATTTTAAGTAACTTATCTAGCAACTTATCAAGAACTATTTCTTCAGCCAAGGCTAGATATGCTTTGTTCACAGTGGACAAATCCAAAACCGCCGAACTTCCTCCCGTGGTCAATGTTGTTGTTCTATTAATCTCTATGCCTGTGGATTCTCGCATCAGCATCTCGGAAAATACCAAAGGATATCTAGACTCTAAATCTTTAACTTTAGTTTTAGCTCCCCAACGAATATACCCGTAGTAAGCTTGTGTTAGATAAATTTGAGCAAACTTGTTTCTGCCGAGGGAGAAATAAAACTGTGCTGCTAGTTCCGATGCTAGTGCTTCTTCCTGAATATATCCTTGTTCTTTTGCTCCCGTTATAGCTAGGTCATAATATTCCATTGCTTCTGCAATTTGCCCTAAAACACGAGATTTTTCTGCCTCCACAAGCTCGTACTTATGCTTGAAGTTTGATGGAGCATCAAATGCCCATTTATGCATTTTTTGTTGATTTTTATCTACAATCACCAGATATTCTTGTTGCTCCGAGCTTGAAACTTGGGGATAGTGTAAAAGGAGAGCCAGCGAATAGTAGAAGTTGTGAGCAGCAGAAACTAGCATACCCATGACACTGACTGCGTGTTCTGCGGCTAAACTGGCGCTGGCAACAGCTTGCTGAGGTTCTTTAAACAAATAAAATAGCATCGTCTTGGCGAAATAGGTAAGAAACAACAAAATTCGATTATTAGTTTCTATAAAAATAGGTAATATTTGTGTTTCCTTAAAACTATCGCCAATCAATTGACATTTATCTTCAGTTTGTTTTTGAAGATTTAACGTCAGTTGGTGAAATATTTTAATGTAATAGATAGAATAGTCTTGTTTGAGTTTCAGTGCTAAATCAAGATATTGCCTTTGTTGCTGCTCTACAATGTCTAATTGCTCCCCAGTCAAAAACACGCTAGTGCAATAAATACTAGCATTATAGCTAACAAATTCTATATCTCCGGTTTCCAGCCCACTTTGCAGCCCCTCTCGTAGAGATACTAATGTTTCCTTAACATGAACTTTCCAAGGTTTTATCACACCATGAAATAAATTGCATACTTTACATTGAAGTTCTCTAGCGTTAAATTTATCCAAGAGCTTTAAAGCTAGCTCACCTGCATGATATCCGGCATCTATATCTCCGGTTATCGAATAAATGAAATTGCCATAAAAAACATACACAAAAGCCGCCATTGCTGAATGACCGTGTTCAACACAGAGCTTAGTTTGGGTAAGGACAAGCAGGGGCACAATATCTGGCTTCACTGTGTAAGCAGGAGAAATAACGCTCATCATTATCCGCAAGGCTGCTAATTGATATGGATCTGTCATTTCTGGGATGTTTTCCAAATTCTCAAGAGAAGGCAACTCAACGACAAAACCACCCTCACCCGCTTCATTTGACAAGGACACACCCAGCATGTCCAGCACTTGCAGCCCAGTATCAATGGCTTTTAACATCTGATTTTGAGCCATATAAAACTGGATTTGTAGCTCGTATACTTTCACTCTTTCGAGCAGAGTGTTAGCTTGTTGCAGAACTACTTCAGCAAGAGTTGCCGAGCTTTCGTAGTTGGTATTGAGGTATTCAGCCTCCACCGCTTCTACATAGAGTCCGAGCGTCAGGTCATAGTTACTCTGCCAACTGTTTTCTGGTAAAAGTTCTAAGCCTACTTTTAATAGCGTGACAGCAGCTTCATAAGCTGTTGCTGCTTTGGCTTTTCGACCAGCTATTAAATTTAATTGAGCAAGCTGGTATTTTTCTTCTTGCTTTGTAATGAATTCTACTCCCACATTGAGCTGGTTAACAATATCAAAGACATTTTCTTCTAGATCGTCTTGATTTGTATTGTGCAACAGTAGTTGGCCGATTTTCAGGTGGGTAGTTTTTTGCTGTTCGGTAGGAATCAGAGAATAAGCCGCTTGCTGCACGCGATCGTGCAAAAATTTGTAGGATACTTTGTAAGTATTAATTTCTGATTGGGTTCCTTGACCACTATCCATTACCAATGACTCATCAATATTGAAGAGTAAAGGAAGTTTATAGGCACTTTCCCCGATGGGTAAAATTAGGGCTTCCTGAAGCCCCTCCCACAAAGCAGATGCCGTTTCAGATATAGACTTTTCACTTACTATTGCTAAAACTTCTAAATTAAATCGGTTGCCAATGCAAGCTGCTAACTTTAAAACTTTCTGGGTATCTGGAGGCAGTTTTTGAATGTTTCTGGCTATGAGTTCAACGACATTAGAATCTGCGATCTCAACACTTTGAATTTGCCCCATATCCCACTGCCATCTGCCAATGCTGAAGTCAAATGTTAACAGTTTTTCTGCGTAAAGAGAGGTAAGAAATTGAGTTATAAAAAACGGATTACCTTGAGTTTTATTGTAAACTAACTCAGCTAATAACTTGCACTTTTCTATTTCATGGTTATTGTTTTTAGCAAGCAAACTTTCTCGATCAATTTCTCCGTGTTGCTCGGAAAAACAAGTAACAGGGGGGGCTGGTGATGAGCAGTTGTCACCCAACGTGTCAGCAACTAATTGATTTACTGTACTAAGTGTCAAAGGTTGGAGGACGATCTTATTTATTATTGCTCCGCATGAATAAATACTATCTAAAGTCTGCATTAAAGGATGAGTTGGGCTGACTTCGTTATCTCGATAGGCTCCAATTACCAATAAATATTGGCTATCTCGGTCAGTTAGCAGCACATGAAGCAATTTCAAAGAAGCAGAATCTGCCCACTGCAAATCATCTAAAAATAAAACTAGCGGATGTGCTTTTTCGGTAAAAATATGAATAAATTGTTTAAAGGCCAGATTGAAACGATTTTGTGATTCACTTGCTCCTAATTTAGAAACTTCAGGTTGCTCACCAACGATCAATTCCAATTCGGGAATAACGTCAATTATAACTCTAGTATTTTTGCCTAAATCATTTAAAATCTTCTGTTTCCAAAAGTGGATTTTTTCCGGGCTTTCTGTTAATACTTGGCGAATGAGCTCTTCAAAAGCTTCAATTAAGGCTCCATAGGGAATATTTCGTTTAAATTGGTCAAACTTACCTGCGATAAAATAACCCCTTGCTCCGACAATGGGTTTGTGAATTTCATAAACTAAGCAAGATTTACCTATTCCTGAGTAACCGGAAACTAGAACGATTTCGGCTGTTCCAGCGCTAACTCTGTCAAAAGCATCCATTAGATTGGCTACTTGTGTTTCTCGTCCGTACAATTTTTGTGGGATCAGAAATTGACCGGACTTATCACGCTCACCCGGAATGAAGTTAGAATTTTGGCCAGTTTGTTGTAATTTATTTAGACATTGTTCTAGATCGGCTTTGAGACCATAACCACTTTGATATCTATCCTCAGCAGTCTTGGCTAATAATTTCATCACTATGTAAGAAATTGCTTTGATAATCTTATCATTTTGAAGTTTAGATGTGGGATTATCGCTTGTAGTTTCAAGTGTGATGTTTGGCTTTTTTGCCATAATTTCCCAGAGGGGTATCGGCTGTTTCGCGATGTGGCAGTGAACTAATTCCATCGGATCTGTAGCCTTAAATGGTAATTCACCGCACAGCATTTCATAGAATGTGATACCTAAAGAGTAGAAGTCTGTCCGATAGTCAATTGAGCGATTCATCCGCCCTGTTTGCTCTGGCGAGATATAGGCGATTGTGCCTTCTAGTAAAGTGGGATGGCTGAGTGTTTGGGTTTCTCTAGACAAGCGCGTGGCAATGCTAAAGTCAGTAATTTTTACTTCTAGCGTAGCAGGAGTGATGATGATATTTGTCGGCTTAATATCTTTATGAATAATTTTGCGATCGTGCAACTTACCCAGAGTATCTGCTAACTGAATAGCAATTTTTAAAAACTTTTTTAGTTCGAGTTGGCGACCATTCAAAAACTTTTTGAGGGCTTCTCCTCTTGAATCTTCCAATATCAGTGCTAGACCATGATGATGATTTTCCAATCCATAGGGCTTGACAATACCTTCTATATTGAGATGTCGGGATATTTCATATTCATGTCTCAATTGCATAATCTCTTCGAGAGTAGGATAGTCTGCGATCAGGGCTTTGATAATCACAGCAGTCTGATCTTCCCTCCTCTCTGCGCGATAAACTACTGTCTTTGAACCCTCATTAATTTTTTCTATTAGTTTATAATTTGCCTTGATATTCATAAATATGGAACCTATCTTAACAATATAGTATTTGACGCTGTGCGAAAGTAAATTGTTGGGGTAGTTTCGCTAAAACTATCATTCTTTGTTTAAGATTTAACCAGGATTTTTTTAATTTTCGTTATTTAGATAAAAACTACCAGAATTACTCTAAAATATATGACCACTTTTATCTAAGTTTTATATTTTTGATGATACCACACCCTGCGGCTAATTAGATAGGCGCAAAAAAAATATAAATGTACCAACTTCGCTGTTGCGGTACAGGAGTTTGGCAATAAAATATGAGTCTTCGTCCCCGTATACTTGCAGCGGGTACTCTGACGCCTAGCAATGGCGAACAATCATCCGATCGCTGTTTTTCGATGAACTGTCCAACGTCATTGATTTTTAGAGTACCCGATCACAATTGCCCCTCACCGAATCGGTAGTCCTGAATAGTCAAAACTACCTATTATAATTTACTTATTCAATCTACTTTAAATTTTAGCTGATGAAATCTCCCAGGTGCAACTCTCAATATATTGTCAAAATTTGACTCTCGGATCGATGTTTTTCTATCTATCCCTGGAGTTGGTTCATATTTTCTGATGGTAAAATTACATGATAATTTAACCGATCGCCCTAAATTATTTATTTTTGAAAAAAGTCTATTATGAGCATGGAAAGTTAATGAAGTTATGAATTTATTTAAACACCTGAAAAAAAATCAAATATTTTGCAATTATTTAGAACCAGAAGCCAATATTTGACTACCAATACTATTAAGAAAAATCCCTTATTTCACTCTTCTGAAACTGTTAATCAACGCTAAAAGGATTGGGATCTGCTGGGTAAAACTATCGCGATCTCAGTGCAATCAGGAGTCTTTAATCTATGCTTTCACTACTTCGGTGTGCCGAGCTCACAGGTCAAATTTCTACTTGATTTATTTGCCAAACAGGGATGGCGCAAGGGATATTCATTTATTCTGAAATACAGAACATTCTGGCGAGAGTAACCTTGACAATTTTCGCTATTAGATTGCTCATATGGACGCCGATCTAAACAAAAATTGTACTCGCTTCACCACAGAAGGTACACTAATATTCAGGCGTTGTTTTGATGTTTTTCGCACTCGATTTTTGTAACTTCGTGGCGATAGCGAAACATATCTGTTAACCGCATTTCTACCCACCAACCTAACAGCAAATCGACAATCGGGCCGCCCGGAATCGAAAATGCGATCGCATCTGTCAATCTAGTCTTGCCATTTTCTGAGGTAAACTCGTGTCGGTGACTCCAACTTGCCATCGGCCCCTCCGTTTGTTCGTCAACAAACAAGCGATATTGTTCGCACTCAGTGTGAGTCGCCACCCATTTTACAGGAATCGGCCCCAATAACAGACGAAATTCTGATACAGCACCCACATCGAGTCCCCCTTCGCGGCGAATGATTTTCACCGGTTGCCAAGGCGGAGTCAAAAGTTGCAGAATGTCGGGCCTTTCGTGAAAGTTCCAGACTGCTTCTACGGTGGCATTAATCAGGGATGAATATCGAAACTTAGGCATTTTCTAGATTAAGTTAAACAGTTATTTCCGATCGCGTTTCAGCATTTGCAGTATTATCCTCTGTATCAGTACAAACAGCAACAGTTAGTTTCAATCCCAAAGCCTTCAGCCAAGTTCCCAGATTATAAATCACATCACTTCCTTGCTGCGACAGGAATTCATCCAGTTTTTTTAAGTGTACTTCATATTGTTCAGGAGTCATTTTTGGTTGACCTAGAGCTTCTGCTACATTGTTAAGTACCATTTTTAGCAGTTCTGCCTCGGGTTTTTCTTCTTCAAAAAAAGCCTCTAGATACATAGCAGAATCTATTGGTTTTTTGAGAAATTGTATTAGTGAGGGATGGTAAGGTAAACTTTTAGGCATTATCTTCACTCCTGTAATCAGTCCAGTATTTGATAGCTTGCTGTATGTCTCGGTCTTGAGTGCTTTTATCCCCGCCTATTAAAAGCAGGATAATAGTTGTGCCGACTTGTCCGAAATAGATTCGGTATCCAGGGCCATAATCTATTTTTAATTTATAGACTCCTTCTCCAACAAATCGATAATCTCCGAGATTGCCGAGTTGAACTCTGTCTAATCTCAACCTAATTCTAGCTTTAGCTTTGCCATCTCGGAGAACATTAAACCATTCCTCGAAAGGCACTCTGTTGTCTGGCGTAGTATAACGCTGAATTTATTTCGGTTGGACTTCGGGCATAATTGTATTATAGTACGTCGCTCCTTATTTCATCTTGTTAAGTTAGCTTTCGAGCTACTTACTTCCAAAGATGCGATCGCACTTTCGCCTCCCGTCATTTCCTAACTCGTCAACTGCAAATCCTCCATCTTAAAATAACTCCTAGCCTCAGCCAAATGCTTCTTTAAAGTCGCTTCCGGTAGCGGCCCTTTTAAATGACTCCAAGGCAAAACCTGCTCCAATTCCCACTCTTGAAAAACATAAAAATCCATCTCCGGCAACTGTCCCCGCAACTCCTTAAACGCCCGCCGATAACTGCCCAAAGTATCGCCGTAATGCCGCACTAATTCCAACAGCCGAGACAACCGCCGATCGCCCCTGGAGAGCAAGCCCTGAATCACCGACCAGTTATAGCTTTCAGGTCTAAATTCTAAACCCAGCTTACGCAATTCTTTATCTAAAAACTTCAGCCTCTTCTCCGCATCTTTATTCACTCCAAACCACTGAAAAGGAGTGTGAGATTTCGGGACAAAAGTGCTGCATCCCAGAGTCAACCGCAAACCGGGAACAGCTTTTTTAATCGCCCGCATCATCGCCACCGTCTCTTCTAAATCCTCTATTTCTTCGCCGGGAATTCCCGCCATGCCGTAAAGTTTAATTCCCTTTAAGCCGCCAGCTTTAGCATTGCTCGCAGCTTGGATAATCTCGTCATTGGTAAGTTTTTTATTGACTATTTTGCGGAGGCGATCGCTCCCGCTTTCCACCGCAATCGTCACAGATTTGCTGTCTCTGTTTGTCAATATTTCTGCCAATTTAACTGTCACCGTATTCGTCCGTACCGAAGAAAGACTCAACCGCACGCCGTCGTACTTCGGATAATTCAAACGATCCAGCAACTCTTCAAATTCCGGGTGCTGAGTGACAGAAGCACCCAACAAACCCAAACGATTAGTCACAGCTAAACCGCGATCGATCGCCGGAATTAGCGAACCCTCCAAACTCGCAGTTCTAAACGGCAAAGTCAGATAACTTGCCAAACAAAAACGGCACATTTCTGGACAACTCCGAACCACTTCCACCATGTAAATATTTTCCCAAGCCGCTTTTTCTGTCACCACAGTGGAAGCAGATAAAGTATTGCCGCGATAAGTCTGTTTTTCAACCATACTGGGAATTCCCGCATCGACAGGCTGAATCGATTTAATCCCCTCAGTCGCATCCAGATAAGTTACTTCGTACAAACTGGGGACATAAACTCCCGGAACTCGGGCTAAATGCCGCAATTTAGTTTGTCTGTCGGCGGTACGGACTTGTTTACAAGCATCAATAAAATTGTCTATGAGATGTTCGCCATCTCCCAGCAAAATCACATCAAAAAAATCGGCAAAAGGTTCTGGATTAGCAGTAAAAACCGGGCCGCCGCCGAAGACGATCGGATGATTATCAGTTCGTTTTGACGCCCAAATCGGAATTTCTAGAGATTCCAATAAATTGAGAATATTTACATAGTCTAGTTCCCAAGAAAGCGAAAATCCCAGTAATTCTGGATGTCGGGGAAGTTGTTCGCGGATATCAGTAAATAAACGGCCCACTTCAATATCCGATCGCACAGCCAAAGTTGCCCACACTATCTGATAGCCGAGACTGGTAATACCAACAGTGTACTCGTTGGGAAAAGCAAAAATAGTCGGGATAGCATCAGCATCGGGGGTTGCTGGGGCAAATAGTAAGCGTTCTCGAGCAAAGGGATTAGGAGTCATCCGATTTTAGATTTTAGATTTTAGATTTTAGATTTTAGATTATGGAATTTATCCCATAGATAAATCCGGGGGTTTGTGACCAAATTGCTTTCGATCGCGCGCAAGTTTAGCCTTAGCAATAAAGAATCTAATTATAGCTCATAAATGACTCTAATCTTAAGTTGACACCTAGATATTCAGGTAACAGATAACTGACAAATGACCGAAAGTAGTGGGTTGCCAGGCCGCCGGATTCATCAGCGGATAAGCAAAAAAAGCTCCGCATCCGATAAACCTGAGAACGGTACAGCCCGTGGGTGGTTAATCTCAAATCTCAAATCGCAAATCTCAAATTTCAAATCTCAAATCGATTGAACGGTACAGCCCGTGGGTGGTTAATCTCAAATCTCAAATCTCAAATCTCAAATCTCAAATCGATTGATTTATTAAAAGTTACTCTGAAATAGAATTGCGATCGTCCTGATTTTTCGGAGTCGGCGGTGCACTGTGAAAAGTTGCAATCAGCAAACAGACAATCCCAGCATTAATAAACACATCGGCCAGATTAAACACCGGGAACCGAATCAGCCGAAAATCGATAAAATCTACAACATGGCCCGAAATAAATCGATCGATCCCGTTCCCCAGTGCTCCCCCCAAAATCAAACCGTAGCCAGCTTGTTCCCAGCGGTTAATTCGCGGCCCGAACCAAGCCAGCACTATCAATCCGACACTAACGCCCAAAGACAGCCAGCGCAACCAAATCGCCCCGCCATTGCTGAACAAACTAAAAGCCGCACCGGTATTAACAACATAAGTGAAGTGAAACACTCCGGGTAACAGCGGCTGCGTCTGCGGAGGAACCGTCAAGTCAAAATTTTGCACCACCCAAAACTTAGCCAGGTGGTCTAAAACTAAACTGATAACAGCAGCCACCCAGAACAAGGGATTTCTTTTAAAACGCATGAATTAAGCAATAGAAAATGGGGCATCGGGCATGGGATAATTTACTCAAATTTCGCTGGTGATTGCCAGCAGAATGCCGTGCAGCAAAGCAATCCCAGCCGCAGCGAGATGACTCTCCCGTTGGGCAATGACAGTATAACCTTATTTTGCACAATTACCACTTACCTCTTCCTTCCTTCTTCCTCCTTCCTTCTTCCTCCTTCCTCCTTCCTCCTTCCTTCTTCCTTCTTCCTTCTTCCTTCGCACTTAATAAAACATCAAGCGGCGTAAAGTAAATGACAGCACTGCGATCGCACAAACTACCGCCAATTGTCCCGGCAGAGGATAAACCGAATATTTAAGAATCTCATCGAATAAAGGTGTTTTTTTTGCCGGAGGCAGCCAGTAAGTAAAAATCAGATAAATTAAGCCGATCGCGTGTACTGTGAACAAACCGCACAAACAGCTAAAAGCCATAGATTCCAGCCGCGAAGCCACCTTAAAAGCCACCCAGCCGCACACCCAAGCACCGGGGACAAAACCCAGCAAATACCCAAAACTCGCTTCTTTCAGATAGCCGATGCCGCCGCCTTGAGAAAAAACTGGCCACAAAGTTAATCCTAATGCCAAATAGGCAATTTGCGAGAGAGCCGCAGCATTTTTTCCCCCCATGCAGCCTACTAGCAAAACGGCTCCAATTTGATAGGTAACACCTAAAGAGTACGCCTGAAGTCCTCGATCGTCCCACAACCCAATCGGAATTGTGACAGATGCAGGCAAAAAAGTGCCTCCTATCGTCAGGAGCAAACCAATAAAAGCCCAGATTAATTCAATAGGAGCAGGCATTATCATCAAACGGCATTCGTCAAAAGGTTGAAGGCAGAAGGGATTCGTCAGATGCAAGCTTGAATGCCTGCGGCTTTTAAATTCTTAATACTAGCACTACTGTCAAAACAACCACCATTGTATGGTTTTCTGGTTTTTAAACCAGCATATTGTGATAATTTAATGGGGAATTTTGCGCGATCGGGCGATCGACTGCTGGTTTCCTTACAAATCTATCCCCCCTATACCTTATAAAGTCACTACTGTCAAGCTCATAAATCACATTAATAATATTAATTAATATTAAATTGCGATTGAGTGTAAAGATTCTTAACCTAACCTTTACTTTTGCGCGCTATGCTGATGCGGGACACCCATATAACGATCGCAGATTTTTTATACCTATGCTTTTTCGTCTCAACTTGATTAATCCAAACCGTCTGACTACAGCAATTTCCGCTATGGCGATCGCCCTGAGTTTAGCAGCTTGCGGCAGCGGCAGCACAACCACAAGCAGCCCCAGCCCCGGCGGCGACACCGCAGCATCCCCCGGCGCTTCCCCTGTTGCAGCCACTGGCACAGCAGCAAACACCAAACTCGCCCTAGCCTCAGACGTAGCCCTGACGGGGGCCGGCGCGTCATTCCCAGCACCCCTGTACCAGCGCTGGTTTCAAGATTTCAACACAGCCAATCCCAAATTACAGATCAACTATCAGTCAGTGGGCAGCGGTGCCGGAGTCGAACAGTTTACCAAAGGTACGGTAGACTTTGGAGCCAGCGACACCGCAATGAAAGACGAGGAAATTGGGAAGGTGCCAGCCGACAAAGGCGTGCTCTTGCTGCCGATGTCGGCTGGTAGCATCGTGCTCGCCTACAACCTGCCTGACGTACCCGAACTGAAGTTGCCAAGAGACGTTTACACAAATATCTTCTTGGGGAACATCACCAAGTGGAACGACCCCAAAATTGTTGCTGCTAACCCGGGCGCTAAACTGCCAGACCAAAATATCACAGTTGTACACCGTTCTGACGGCAGCGGTACGACAGACGTATTCACAAAACACCTCAGCGCCATCAGTCCAGAATGGAAAGAAAAAGTAGGGGAAGGCAAGACAGTAGAGTGGCCTTCTGCCGGTAAGGTTGGCGGCAAGGGGAATGAAGGTGTCACGGCTTCTATTCAACAAACCGTTGGCGCTATAGGCTACATTGAGTACGGCTACGCCAAGAACAACAATATCAAGTTTGCTGCCCTGGAGAATAAAGCCGGCAATTTTGTAGTGTACACCGACGCAGTGGGGGCAAAAACCCTTGAAGCAGTGGTACTACCGGAAAATCTCCGGGCGTTCATTCCCGATCCCGAAGGGGCAGAGTCCTATCCTATTGTTAGCTACACTTGGATGCTCGTCCCCAAAACAGTTGCTGAACCCAACAAAGCCAAAGCAATCGAGGCCATGATTGAATACGGCTTGAATGAAGGTCAAAAGGTCAGCCCTGAATTGGGCTACGTTCCTCTGCCCCAAAACGTTAAAGAAAAAGTAGCCGCAGCCGCTGACGGCATCAGCCCAGACTACAAGATTGAGGTTGCCAAATAGTAATTGTTGACTGTTGACTGTTGACTGTTGTCCGTTGTCAGAGGGAAAAAAACCCTTCGGCATTGGGCGTGCGGGTAAAAATCGCGAAGAACGAAGAGAGATATTTCTGTGGGGCGGGTTTTACCAGAAATATTTGTTAAAAAGTCAGGGGATTAATCAATCCGCCCCTCTTCTATGTAACAATCGGTGCATCTGTGTAGGGGCGGGTTTCACAAACCATAATTGCCTAAAATCAATAATCCGATAAACCCGCCCCACCCAACGGTAAATCGCCTTCTACCTCTTTCAAAATACAACGGGCGGGTTTTACCAGAAATATTTGTTGAAAAGTCAGGGGATTAATCAACCCGCCCCTCTGTGATTTTATTTATCGTCTTTCTTTCTGCTTCCTTCTAGCTTTTTCCGAAACAGGCTATTTTCCGCTACTATATATTTGGTTTTTTTTTCTATGATTTCAGATACTAACAGCGCTCAATCACAGAGCCGATCGCGCTCTGGGGCAGAAAAATCCTTAGACCAAGGCTTTATCTGGCTCACGCGGATTTTGGGCATAGGAGTTGGTGTAATTTTGCTGGTAATCGCCCTCACCGTTGCTTACAGGGCTGTACCGGCGATTCAACAGTACGGTTTGGGCTTTCTATTTGGCAGTAGCTGGAATCCGGTTAAAGAAGAGTACGGTGCGCTGCCGATGATTTACGGGACGATCGTCAGTTCGGCGATCGCGCTCCTAATTGCAGTACCATTAGGAGTAGGGACTGCAATCTTCTTGAGCGAAGATTTTTTGCCGCTGCCAGTCCGCACAGCTTTGGTTTTTTTAGTAGAACTTTTAGCTGCCATTCCCAGCGTAGTCTACGGTTTGTGGGGAATTGCTGTACTGATTCCCCTGATTACCACTCTCGGCAAGTTTCTCAACGGCACTTTCGGATGGCTGCCGATTTTTAGCACTCCGCCAGTCGGCCCGGGAATGTTGCCAGCCGGAGTAATTTTGGGAATCATGACTTTGCCCATTATTACTGCTATCTCCCGCGACTCTTTGGCAAGTCTCCCGCCCGAATTGCGGCAAGCATCTCTCGGTTTGGGAGCAACTCGCTGGACAACAATTTTTAGAGTGCTCGTACCGGCGGCTTTTTCCGGCATTGTCGGCGGAATTATGCTCGGGCTCGGTCGCGCTATGGGAGAAACAATGGCTGCAACTCTGTTAATTGGCAATTCCAATCAGTTAAGTCTTTCTGTGCTAGCTCCTGCAAATACTATTGCTTCTCTGATGGCAAATCAGTTTGCGGAAGCATCGGGGTTGCAAGTAGCAGCTCTGATGTACACTGGGCTGATTCTGTTTATTCTGACGCTGATTGTTAATATTTTGGCAGAGTGGATTGTTTCTCAAGTAAGAGCAAAATACAACTAGAAGTTTGCCGCCATTTCCTACACAGTTTTAGTTTATGTCAAATAGCGTCTCCGACGAGAATCCTTTGGTATCGAAAACAGGCAGTTTGAAAAAGGTTAAAAACAGCCCGCAAGCGCTGTTTAATCTGGCGATGACTGTACTGGCTGGAGCTAGTCTGGCAATCACTCTGCTGCCTTTGTTTGCAGTGCTTTCCTACGTCACGGTACAAGGTTTCAATCGCCTGAATTTAGACTTGTTTACCAAGCTGCCACCGCCGCCCGGACTGTCGGGAGGCGGGATTGCTAATGCAATTCTCGGTACATTGATGACGGTGGGAATAGCTTCTTTAATTGCTGTTCCTTTTGGTGTATTGGCCGCCGTTTATTTGTCGGAGTTCAGCAGCGGCGAAGTAGCTCGCTGGGTGCGCTTTGCTACTAATGTCCTCAGCGGCGTTCCTTCGATCATTGCTGGGGTATTTGCCTACGGTTTGTTCGTGGTAAATATGGGAGGTTTTTCGGCAATTGCAGGGGGTGCGGCGCTGGCGGTGCTGATGTTGCCCACGATTGTGCGGACTACTGACGAAGCTCTACAAATCGTCCCGCAAGATATTAGATGGGCGTCGGTTGGTGTGGGTGCTTCTAATTATCAGACTGTGTTGCAGGTGGTTTTGCCTGCGGCAATTCCGGCTATTTTAACGGGTGTGACCCTGGCAATTGCTCGCGCTGCTGGAGAAACTGCTCCTTTGATTTTCACGGCGCTGAATTCGCCTTTTTGGCCGGCAGGATTTGATAAGCCAACTCCGAGTCTTTCGGTTTTGGTGTACAACTTTGCAACGGTTCCTTTTAAGGCACAGAAAGAATTGGCTTGGGCTGCATCTTTGATTTTGGTGTTTATGGTTTTGCTGACGAGTATTCTTTCTCGCTGGGCTACTAACAAAAAAGTGTATTAAAGGGTGAGTTTTAAAAAGACATTCATGCACTTATGGTGAAGGTCGAATGTAACCCAGGTTTTGAGTAAAAATTCAGAGGATTGTTACCTGTATGATGATGGATTTAGACAAGCAAACGGAAACTGTTTTGCGGACTGAGAATATCAATATTTTTTACGGCGCTTTTCACGCAGTTAAAAATGTTTGTATGGAGATTCCTAAAAATCGGATTACTGCCTTGATCGGGCCGTCTGGCTGCGGTAAAAGTACAATTCTGCGATGTTTTAACCGCCTCAACGATTTAGTTAGCGGTTTTCGTTTAGAGGGTAGAATTGATTACTACGGTCAAAATCTTTACGATCCTGATGTTGATGCTGTGGAGGTGCGCCGCAAGATTGGGATGGTGTTTCAAAAGCCGAATCCTTTCCCGAAGTCGATTTATGACAATATTGCTTACGGTGCGAGGGTGAACAATTACAAGGGGGATATGGATGAGCTGGTGGAAAAGTCGCTCCGCCAAGCTTATTTGTGGGATGAGGTGAAGGATAAGCTGAAGCAAAGCGGTTTTTCTCTTTCGGGCGGCCAGCAGCAGCGTTTGTGTATTGCTAGGGCGATCGCGATTAATCCTGATGTAGTGTTAATGGATGAACCTTGCGCTTCTCTTGACCCGATTTCTACGATTAAGATTGAGGAGTTGATGCGGGAACTCAAGGAGAAGTATACGATCGTGATCGTTACTCACAATATGCAGCAGGCTTCTCGGGTTTCTGACCTAACTGCTTTTTTCAATGCTAAACTTTCTGACGATGGGAAGCGGTTTGGCTATCTTGTGGAGTGTGACAAGACTGAGGTAATTTTCCAAAGTCCGAAGGAAGAGTCTACTTTAGATTATGTCAGCGGCCGTTTTGGTTGATGCCCCGACAGCTTGAAACAATCGCGCTACACAAACTGTCGTCCCTCTCTAAAGACTAAAAACATTTAATTTGCTGAGTATGGTAGCGACAAAAAAAACTGCGTAAAACTTTTCTGAATTGAGAATCCCGTTTTCTTGGAGAAAGCGGGATTCTGGATTTTATGATTAAAAGCTCGATCGTACTTTTTGCAGATACAAGCCACTGATTTTTGTCAAGAAATGCTGAAGAGTTCACATATTCTTCATCCAATGTTTTAACAGGTTTTCTTTGACCATGTTTTGCCGCATAACTTCGAGCAAGTATTCCTGAGCTTGGTCTTGGCTTAAGCTTTTGACTTGTTCGCGTAGCACTTGCAGTTTGAACTGCTGCTCCATACTGAGACTGGTTGTAGGCATATCCATAATAGCTCCTCCAGTTTGCTGATATCGATGCGAGACGGATCGGGATGACGTTTTGCAGGATTTGTTGTGTCTCCTACATTGTAAACTATCATAACATTCGCTTGACAATATGTCCAAAGTAGACATTTTGAGACTAATTTGTGTAGCAAAAGTACATCTAAGTGGGGGGAGCTCTATCATAAAAAGGCGTAAAGACCGCGAAGCCTAAGCCAAAGGAGATAGTTTGTATGGATGCAATGGAGTTTTTTCAGAGCAGTGCTGGGGAGTGGCGATCGCAGCGCAGCACTCACCACCTGGCTTTTCGTCAAGCGGAGATTGGGGATTCAAATATTCAGGTAACGGCGCTGGGTGCGGATGACGCGCGCATCGCCGAGATTTGCCAGATGCACGAAGTCGATCCGAGCCGGGCTGCTGGGGGGGCTTTTGTGACTTGGCACGGCTCGATGGCGTGGGATAAGGATGATGAGAATCACAAGGGCTCTACGGTGTTCGCGATCGTCCCCGATCCTGAAAATCCGCGGCAGGGTTTAATGTTGCGGGAACGCGGCTATGCGGAAATTGTGCCGGTAGCTGGCCGTTTTGAGATGGATGACGAGGATGGGCTGCTGCTGATTACCGAATACGAGACGATGAGTTCGATCGAGCGTTTTTGGTTTGCTAATCCGAACGTGCGGATGCGCACAAGTACGGTAAAGCGCTTTGGGGGTTTCAGCACTTCGACTTTTTGCACCGAAATTCGCGTCAAACCAGACTCAGATGCAGCAAAGCAAGCACCAGAGGATCAGGCCGTCTCCACCGAGTTTTACTCAGCTTTGGGTTGGTAATTTGGCAGTTGGCAGTCAGCGCTTGGCAGATATTGCCGTGTTCCCTCTTCTTGCTTGTGATGGGACTTACGCACGATTGTTGAGAAACCGGGTTTTTTTACGAAAAGACGGGTTGTAGACCGCACGCGGGCGTAAAAAACCCGGTTTCGCACCGGCCCAGACGCGCAAGTCCTGTTGTTACCTGCTTGCGAAGCCGAAGAGCCCTTTACTTGCTTCGCTCTACCCGCTCAGCTTCGCCGCTGTAGCCTTCTTCCTTTTCCAAAATCAACAAATGTTACAGATTGTTGCAAAAATTCAGGAAAATCAGATTTAGATTGCGGGAATCCCCTAATCTGTATGTTGGTTAGTTGTATCATCACGCTGACCGATCGCAGTGTCAACTATTTCTGAAATTTGAGATAACGGAGATTTTAACGTGGCGCTACCTTTGATAAACTACGCCCCCAAGAGCCAAAACCAGCGCGTAGCTGGTTATGAAGTGGGGAGCGACGAGCAAGCTAGAATTTTCACAACTGAAAATGTGCTCTCGTCCGGGGACATGGAAAATTTGATTTGGGCTGGATATCGCCAGATTTACAGCGAACACCAAATCCTCAAGAGTAACCGCCAAAAGTTTTTGGAGTCGCAACTAAAGTTCGGCCAAATTACGGTGCGGGATTTTATTCGCGGTTTGGCGACTTCGGCTCCTTTCTTGGAGCGGAATTACCAAACTAACAGCAACTACCGATTTGTGGAAATGTGCGTGCAGCGCATTTTGGGTCGGGATGTTTATAGCGAGCGCGAAAAGATTGCTTGGTCGATCGTAGTAGCCACTAAGGGGCCTCAAGGCTTTATTGACGAGTTGCTCAATAGCGATGAGTACCTGGAAAAGTTCGGCTACGATACAGTGCCTTACCAGCAGCGGCGGGTGTTGCCTCAGCGAGTTGGAGGCGAAACGCCTTTCAACTTGAAGACACCTCGCTACGGTGAGTACCACCGCTCGCAGCTAGGCTTCCCTCAAATGATTTGGCAGACAACCGTGCGCCGTTTTGTTCCTCAAGAGCAGCAAGCGAAGGCTGGCGATCCGGCAAATTATCTGGGTATGGCGCGCAATATATCTACGCCTGCTACTCCGCCGCAGCGCGTGCCTTTGGCAAATATCAACATTGAGACGATGGTTCCTTACCGCCGCCGGTAATTGATTCTGTCCTGACACGATTATTTGTGTCGGGCGATCGACTGAATCGATCGGCTTTTAGGCTGAGAGAGTTTTGAGTCTTGAGTTTTGAGGTTTGAGTTTTTTGCTAAACTTGGAATCCAAAACTTAGGACTCATACTTTTTGGAAAAGAAGTTCGGCAACGAGCAATGTACCGGATTTAACGGGTAAATACTAGACTTGAATGGAAGCCCTTGTTCGCTCTCCTATCTTTAAATGTATCTGCGTTCATCTGCGTTGCTCTGCTTTCATCTGCGGTTTCCCTCTTGCATCAAAGATTTAGGCAAGAAGTTGAATGAAGAAAAAAGGAAGGGCAAAAAATTTTTATAGAAATAACTTTAGTGACTAAAAATGTACAGGATCTGGTTCTGACGGTAACAGACTTACACCCGTAAAAGCTGATTTGAGTGTATCAAAAATGTATTCATAAGCTTCTTCAAAGTGTCTGAGTTCATCGACGAGAATCTTGAAGTCGTGACCCCAAGGATAAACAGTCACAATGAAATTGTCAATAACTTTGTTAAGGCTCAAATATATTGTGACTGTTTCGCGCTCGCCCTTTTCGGGATTTTCGGGATTTTCACAGATATTTATAATACCATTAAAATGCAGTACGCCATCTCCGTCAAACTTCTGATTTTGTTTTTCAATTTGGCATTCCAAATAATCGCTCATTTGCTTGATAAAAATTTCACTAAAATCCTGACAAGCTTCGCAGGATTCGCGGTATGCTTGCCGGGATGCGGCATAAGCTTTGCAAAGTTCCTCAAATTTCGACATAGAAATTACCAGTGTTAACTGCCCAAAATATCAAATATTAGCTCGCAACCGCAATATTTTTAGCAGCGTGTTGAATTGATCGGGTAAAGGTGCGATCGCCTCTATTAATTCTCCTGTTACGGGATGCTGCAATGTCAGCCGCCATGCGTGGAGGGCTTGTCCGGTTAAATTGACGCCGATGGAACGGTTGGAACTGTACATCGGGTCGCCGACAATGGGATGTTTTATTTCCGCTGTATGCACGCGAATTTGATGGGTGCGGCCGGTTTCTAATTGATAGTGCATTAAGCAATAGTTGCCGATTCTTTCTTTGATTGTCCAGTGAGTAACTGCGGGGCGGCCGCCTTTTTCTACTGGTACTACCGCCATTTTTTTGCGGTCTGTGGGATGCCGCCCGATGGGTAGGTCTATGGTGCCTGTTTCGGTGCTGGGAGTGCCGTAAACTACGCCTAAATACTCCCGGCGGGCGGTTTTGGTTTTGAGTTGGGCTTGCAGGTGTTGGTGGGCAATGTCGGTTTTGGCGATCGCGATCGCACCCGTTGTATCTTTGTCTAATCTGTGCACGATTCCCGGCCGCTGAACTCCGCCTATTTCTGCTAGAGGACAGTGGGCTAAGAGGGCGTTGACTAATGTACCGTCTGCGTGGCCGGCGGCTGGGTGGACGACTAATCCGGCTGGTTTGTTGATGATAATTAGGCTGTCGTCTTCGTAGAGAATGTCGAGGGGAATTGCTTCGGGCTGCAACTTTGTGGGCTGGGCTTCCGGTAAAGTGAGGTGGATGCGATCGCCCGTTTTTACTGATATTTTTTTCGAGGTGCAGGTTTCGTCGTTGACTTTGACATTGCCTTGTGATATGAGAGTTTGGATGCGCGATCGGGATAAGTCCGGTATCTGGTTTGACAGCCAAATATCTAATCGCTGATTGACATTACTGCTATCTAATTCCTCTGTATTTTCTACTGTGTAAATCTGTGCCGCACTGTCTGTTTCTATCATTTACTTTTTACTATTTTTTGCCAATTCTGTAAAGCAAATATCTTAATCATAACATCTGTGAGTTAGTTCGCGATCGCACGGGTAGCGAGAAACCGGGTTGTTTCACAGCAATACTTAGTTTGGGGCCGCACACTCGGTAAAAAACCCGGTTTTTTGGGTCGGAGTGCTTAAGTCGTTTGAGTATACTGGTCAATTCTATCGACAGTTGTCACAGTGACCGCACCGCATTGATGTAGCTTCCTTGGTAAAGCCAAAAGCTTGCAGCAAAAATTGCCACCTACACTCGCGATGTTTGATATATTTTGCCATTTCTGCCGCTGCGGTAAAATTTGATTTTTCGCCTTTTTGCTGTGCGGATTTATCGATCGCATAATTAAAAGGATCTTGCCATGTTAATTGTCCGCTGCTGTGGAGAATCGAAAGGGCGATCGCGCTTTCGGGAAATTCGCGGGAAACTGCTTCTATATCCCCTTTAACTGGCAGTTTTTTGGCTAATTGCTGAGCTTCTCGGTATTGCGATCGCAATTTATCTTGAAAAAATTGTGCTCTTTGTTTATCTTCGGGATAAAGAAAACCCGTCGGTTCGCTAATCAATGTCAGGGCGATCGCCGATTTGCCGTCGCGTCCGCCTCTACCAATTTCCTGAATGTATTCCGATAATAGCAAAGGTGCTTGAAAGTGAACAACCCACCGGACATCTGGCTTGTTAATTCCCATCCCGAATGCTGAGGTACAAGTCACAAATTTAAGGTCATTGTTGAGCCAAGCTGTTTCTATTTTTCTTCGTAATTCTGGACTTAAACCTGCATGATATGCTGCTGTTTCATAACCTGCTGCTTTCAACAAATCCGCCAAGCTTTCGCTATCTTTTCTCGTGCGGACATAGACTAAACCTGCTTGTTTTGGTCGAGCTTTGATAAAATTCAATAACTGCTGTTTGCGTCCTCTCAGCGTCCAGACTGTTTGCACTTGCAGGTGCAGGTTAGAACGGTACGGACTTAGCAGAAATGCTTCTGGCTTGTGCAGTTGCAACACATTTTTGATTGTCTGCTGTGCTTCGGGGTTGGCGGTAGCGGTGAAAGCGGCGATCGCAATTTTACTGTTTGCTGGTTTAGCTTTCAACAAAGCAGGTCGCACTGTTCCCAAACGGCGGTAAGCTGGTCGGAATGTATCGCCCCACTGCACTAAACAGTGAGCTTCATCTAATATTAAACCGTTGATTTGGATGTGGGGCTGAGTGATAATTTCCCAAACAGGTTTGCTGAGTAATGTTTCGGGAGACAGGTACAGCAATCTTAATTTGTTTTGTTGCAGCGATTGCATAGTTTGTCGGCGCTGCTGTGTTGGCAATTGACTGTGGAGTAGGGAAGCGGGCAGATTGCGATCGCGCAATTCTTGCACTTGATTTTCCATCAGTGCGACTAGCGGCGAAACCACTAAAGTTAAGCCTGTTTGCAACAAGGCTGGCAGTTGAAAGCAGATAGATTTGCCACCACCTGTCGGCATAATTATAATTGTATCTTTTCCTGCTAATAAACTGCTAACTATTTCTCCTTGCGGTGGTCGAAAATCCTCGTATCCCCAGATTTTTTGGAAGGCGGCGCGGGCTTGATTTAATGAGGTTAGTTCTGGTTGGTATTTCATTTGATTTATCCCCAAACTAGAAGTAATGCGAGCAGTGCTTGCCTTAGATAATTAAATTTTGTGTAAGTTCTGATGTACCAATAAGCCGGGTGACTGGTTTCATGGTATGCAAGTATCGAGCAGAATAAGTGTTAATTTAATAACAGTTAATAATTTTACTTTTTGAATTATGAACGCCAGCACGTTAAGCGAATTTTTCAGCTATCGGCAAAAGACTTGCGATCTTTTCGATACCGCAGGTCTAGCAGAAGCAGTGCATGAAGATGGTTTTGCGCTGATTCCTGGTGTACTGAGTCCGTCGGAAGTGGCGCAAACCAAGGAAGCACTCGATCGCCTGCAACCCTTCGGACTCGACGGCAGCAGTTGGAGTGAATTAAACCATCATTTTAAATGCGTTTTTAATCGGGATCGGCTGTGGCTTTCCTATGCCGATCGACCGGGTATCATTGAATTAGCCGAAGCATTAATGGGCAGCGATTGCCATATTATTGGCATGACTGCGTGGAAAAGCGAGCCCGGTTATGACGGTTGGCGGATTCATGCCGATCGCGTATTTGTACCTTTGCCCGAAAGCGTGTTTGCCGATCCGACTTTTCAACTCCCGGTATTGATTTGCACGGCGCATTTTTACTTCAGCGATGTCACAGAAGACCTCTGTCCTACCTATATTATTCCCGGCAGTCACAAGTCTGGTCGCAAACCAGATCGCGGGGAAGAAACTTGGAACGGACACTCCGCAGAACCAGTATTGTGCAACGCTGGAGATGTGCTATTTTTTCGCAGTGAAATTTGGCATTCCGGCGGCAGAAATACGACAACCGATCGCACTCGTTATATGCTGCAAGTCCATTATTCCCACCGCGACATCGCGCAGAAATTTTCGCCTTGGCCGTGGCAGTTCAATCCCGAAATTCTCGGTACCGCTACTGAACGACAACTGCGACTTTTGGGTAAACATCCTGAGTCAGCTTACGGTTAAAATACATTGCTAATTTTGTTTGAGGCGCGATCGATAAATAAACGGGAAATGTCATATTTATTTGAGAGTTGGAGTTTTGGATTTGAGATGACTAGCAATTCTAGAGGCTGGCAAATCTCCGAATATTTTGAGCAATCCCAAATCCCAAATCCCAAATCCCAAATCTAAAATCGCTTAAGATTGACCGTCTCGGCGGCCGAGCTCGTACACGCCGCCGCCAATACAGGCGATCGTACCCATCGATACCGCCCAACCAGTGCCCAGAGACAATTCGACGCCCCAATTGCACAATCCGCCGACAATCAAAAAGGGCAGAATGCTTAACAGCGAAGCGTAAAAAGCATTTTGAGCTTCTCTGGCTTGGCGGGTTCTTTCAAACTCGGCTTCCGAGGTGTAGAGGGATCTTTCCGCAAAATTCATCCAGCGGTTGAGTTGCAGAATTACCCATTCAGTGAGGGGCGACAGGCCCCAGTACAGGGCTAAAGACCACAAGGACGCACCCGCGATCGCAGTTGCATCTATGGCAAAACTAAAGGGAAAAATTTCAGTAAGCATTGCTTGATGTGGAATAAATTTACATATTTACGTTATTTTAAGCCCCTCATCCCTCTTTTTCTAGACACTTTCTAGCGGAACAAGGTATTTACATCCTTTCAGGTGTTGAGCTAGCTTACTTTGGCGATCGGCAAATTCTAGAAATTTTCCAGGGACACCACACCGTATACGCCCTCGACCCTAGGGGACGCAGATTCTCATTCCGTTACATCTGAGACCTTGCACCATTCTCAATTAGCCATACTGCCAACCACTAACAGTGATGTCAAAACCCTGCCCAGGATCTAAACTCTGGGTGCGATCGATATTAATTAACAGCCCCAAAACTACTAGAGATGCAAACAAAGTTTCTCTCGCCAGTAGCGCCGCGTCTCCCCAATCTGGCAAGGTAGTTTTTCCCGATGCTAGATACGCCCAGAAGGCGAGAAAGTAGGCAATAAAAGATAATACTAGCCACCGATCAACTCCCAATAAAGTGCTTTGTCCTTTCCCGATGCAAACCAAACCGATGTTTCACAGTCTTAAAGAATCCTTCAATCTGCCAACGTCTTCTACCGAGTCGAGTAATGTAGACAGCAGATCGAGGTTTTGTCGAAATTACAAAGCATTTTTCGAGACTGCCATCATCCCGTTTGAGCCAATACCAAGATAGGGTGACTGGAAAGTTTAGTCCTTGCAGCACTACTTGCTGACCCCTTTGCAGTCCTTGGTTTACCTGCCGCGCACCTGCCAACCTCCGATCGCTCCTCATCCCAAAAATACCACTTGTACGTGGTTGTTTTTTCACCCATTTTAGCATTTCTATACTGCCAAATTTGCTATCACCTAATACTCTAATTTCATAATGTGCTGTTAAGGTTTTTGGCAGAGTTTTTAGCAATCTTTGACCGAGTTTTATCGGTGCCAACTCTCTCTTGCCCCGATCGACTCGGAACCCCAAGGTACTCGACTTATTCCCACAAGTATGTAGAGGACTAACAGGTGCAATCCTCGTTTACCATTATAGACTCTAATTAGTTTCCATAACCCTGAGAACTTACCAGTTTTTTCGAGGGTGTCATCTCCAAAATTACCGTCAGAATTGGTCGCCTCCCAAGTCCTTTTTCGGCTTTGACTTGCCTGATTATATCTGCCCGCACAACTCGAATTACTGCGCGGAATGACCATTGGTAATGATTGAGGAAGCGACTAACCGCGCTGGCACTTACTGTTTGAGAGAGAAACGGTAAACTTTGTCCTGTTGCTTCCAGAAATAGACCTGAGCTTTGCTCGCCGACTTTTTTGTTGATATTTGCTTGGCATTAAATCCATCAAGGTATAGACTAACGATCGAGCGTAATTAAGGATGGTTAACATTAACTTATCACCTTGTTGATACGTCATTTTTTTCACATTTTGGCACAAAATGCAAGGGCTAATTGAGAATGGTGCAAGCTCTCAGTTATTACCAATCTGGCAACGTCACCTTGCATAATGCGTTTTAGTAGTTTTTGCAGTCCTTTTTTTTGGTAGTTCAAACCACTACCTAAGTCTTGAATTGTTTCAAACTGCCAGCCATTAGCACTGCTAAACGCCTCTAAAACTTGAGCCTGTCGAACAAGGTCTTGTTTTTGGTCGTGGCTGCTGACGCGGGCATAGTTGATAGTGATGCGATCGTCGAGTCGATCTAGTTCTCGCGGTGTGATACGTTTGATGTCAGCTAAGAAGAATCTTCTCTGACCAGTGGGCGACCGCTCTGATTTAATCTTGCCTGAGTCCGCCCAACGTCTTAAGGTTTTGGTAGAGACACCTAACTGATACATTTACGCGACAGTTACCCGGCTATTACCGGACAAAGTAACGATAGCACTATCATCCTCATAGGAGATAGAGGCGGTATCCCGCAAAGCTTTCAGTAAAATACCAAAAGCGCCATTATAATCCCGTGGGATTGAGTAGCCACAGTCAGGGCAAGTAAAGACTTTAGAACCACCTAACTTTTGATGCACGTGACCACAATGGGTACAAGTTTTAGACGTGTATTCTTCAGTTACATCAATCACGCTGGCGTTTCTGATATTTGCCTGATGTTTGATGGTTTGTTTGAATCTGTAATGCGCCCAAGTCAACATCGCTCTAGCAGTTTTTGAACGAATCTTTCTTCGTGATTTGGCTACCATTTGGGAAGACTCAAAAGTAGGAATAAATATGACCCGATAGTTGCTAGTTAAATAGCAAGCGGTTTGTTTTTGGCATTCGTATACTAAATTACGAATGCGTATTGTCATGCGATGAGCCGCTTGTATCATCCGTTTTCTGCGCCGTTTCCCGGCTTGAGATATTCGGCTCATTAAGTTATCTAAGTGTTGGCACAGACGAGCTATTCGTCCCATGTCACCACCTCCCAACTCAATGAATTTATTGCCATCAAATCCGGTCATAAATGTTCTTACACCCGGATCTAATGCAATAATTCCTGTTGCTACCGTAGGCTGCACAGTCACTGGCACAGGAAACACTGCAAACCCAGGGTAAACGCATCTAAATTAATTTGACAAAAAAGTGAATTTGTGCATGACTAAATAACTCAAAAAACCTTCTTAAAATTCTTAACTTTAACCCCACTTGAGCAGATCAAACCAGAGCCTTAAGATTTTCTGAACTTCTTAAAGCCGGATAATTTTTCTTCTTAGATTGGTATTAGATTTCGAGTGTTAACTGGCAGAGTTTAAAATTTGAACTAAATAATTATTGTCCATTGCCGCTCGATACCGTTTCATTTTTAGACTTGGTGCCGGAATTTTTTTCTTGTTTCAGTAAATTTATAGCTAGTCGGCGTAGAAGTGCAAAATTTTCGGGAGAGTTCTGTTTCCGAATCCGGCTTTTATCTTCACAGAATGTAACATCAAGCGTCCAATGTAAGCTATTTTCAATGCCCCAGTGACTGCGGATAGCCCCAGCAATTCTCTCAGCATTACTGCTTAAACTACTTAAGTAAAAACGAGCTGAGCGTGGTGGTTTTATTCCACAATCGTCGTTCACTAACTATCATGACAACTGTTTTTAATCCACTCCATAATTCTTGATTATGTAGAGGTGGTAACTCAGATACATCAACAGTCCATACTTGGATTTTTTCCACTCGATGATATCCAGCTTCTACTTGTTCATAATAATTGTACTTTTTGCCTAAATAATCTGTTTTTTGAGCCACTTCAAACCAGTTTTTTACCTCTTCGTGTAGGAGTTTTTGATTCCCTTTTAAAGCTAAAATGTAATCTCCTTTTTTCTTGACAATCAGAGATGTTATGTCTTTTTGACAGCCCATAGCATCTATGGTTATTACACTTCCGGCAATTTCTAACATTTCTATTAGTTCCGGGATTGCTGTCAGCTCGTTAGACTTTTTATGGACTTTTTTTTGTCCTAAAACCAATTGATGAGATGAAGACCAGGCACTAACTATATGTAGAGCTTTTTGCTGGTCATTTCGGTCATAAGATTGTTTCATTGTTTTGCCATCAATGGCAATTACATCTAGTTTTAATTCCCCGACTATCGAATTTACCCAACTCAAAAAACATTCTTGAAACTGTTGCGGTTCAATGAGGGCAAATACTCTACTAAATGTGTCATGAGATGGTATTCCATTCGGTAATTCTAGGAAGCTTTTTAACCATTCATATTTGGCATTACCATAGCCTTCTATTGCCACCCATCCGTCCGCACCGAGTCTAGACAGCTAGAATCGCAATCGCGATAATATCTTTAAGTAAGTGTTCTTTACTTCTTTCTATTCTTGGGTCTTTCAAGTTGGTAAAATGCTTGAAAAAACTGGTATTTAAAATATTCATTGAAGGCAATGAGTCTTTTTGTTTTTGTTGGGAAGTTACACCTTTACTAAAACCTCTTGCCATTGATATCACCAATAAACTACAACAAACTACATGAAAAATTAGTCGTATTTAACTGTAGCATATTTTGGGTTCAAGTTAAGATGCGTTTACCCTGACTGCAAACCAACGACCCTTGCAGTAGACTAACTGAGTACCTCGAACGCAATCAGGAATTACCTCAGAAGCTTTGAAGGTCAATCCTTTGGTTAAGGAAGGATACCAACTGCCTTGTTTGAAATTTGAATCGTTAAACTTGATGGTTTGAGAGTAATCTCTGATGCTACGAAACTTGGCGTCTGAACTTGCCTTAAATACTCTCTCGGCATCAAAAATAGCATTTTGCCTGATGTGACAAGGTGTTTCTTTTACCCATTCTGGTAAATCACTTCACATAACTTCGTTACGCAACAGCAACTTACTTAAGCGCTTTTTTCGCTGCATTGCTATTGCTTGGTTGAAACAATAACGACAGGCTGCTAGCCATTGACGCCAGACTTTATTTAATTCCTGACTGGGTAAATCCTGAGCTTCAGAGATTTGAGTTTTATACTTTCGCCAGAAGTACAATCTACTACTGAAGAAGTGGAGGACTGTAAGCACGTCTTCAACGATTTCTTGTTCTGGACTAAGGTTTGTTTCGCTCAGTACCACGAGTTTACACCAGTTTTGCTCGCTGTTCCATTTGTATTGGTCAAAGCCGAATCTTGCCAATCGGTTTTTGTGGGCAACGACAACCATTCGGACATCTCATGAGAAGATTCGTTCCAATAGGGCAAGAAGCTTTTGGATTTTTCACGGGCTTTCTTCCCAACGTCGGAGAGTTCTTTCGTTGACTCCAATGATGGACGATGATGATGAGAGTGGGAGGTACTTGACAATAGTTTTTTCCTCAACTCTTGTTTGATTGTATCAGATTGTCCGGCGATGCCTGGGTAATCTTTGATTTAGTTAGTCCTCTTTTGCGGCATCTCCAATACTAACTGTCACGAACGGTGTGTTTTCGATATCAACTCAATTGATAGAGACTACGCCACTATATTTGCTCAACAATCCGGGAAGAATGTCAATAGATGTCCAACAATTTAGTTACAGCTTCCAGCCCTTTGTAGATCGCTTCCTTCCACCACAGTCTGTTGTACCCGTCCGGCACGAAAGTGCCATAGCGCATATTATCGAGCTTGTAAGCGCTAAACCCGCGCTCTATCATATCCTTCCTCGTAAGCACCTGCGTCCAGTAAGGCGGTTTTGGTTCTGTTGCTGTGACCCCGATCGCTTCATTCGCACTATGCACCTTTTGTGGCCCTGGCTTTTTTGCTTCTGAACGGGCGATGGGATTGAGCATACCGTCGTGTTGAACGCAGCCCTGCTTAATTAACTCAATGAACTTATTTACCGCTTCGCTCATGTTTCCAGTCATCCGAAGAAGCTTGACCGTTTCTGGTTTGAGGGGTGAAAGAGTTTTTGCATTCGGGATGGTCGAGGTCGGCTTCCAGTGCGATTGCAAGTTGGGTAGCTCGCCTCCAGTCGTCTCGGTTGTCCTTGTAGCCGTACTTGCCTATTCCCAGACACTTAGGCTTACCGTTAAGCGATTTAGCATCTAGTTGCTCCCAGAGGGCGTTGTGGCGCTTGGGGAAGCGCAAGGCAAGGGAGCCTTTGTCGGAATGTACGGTTACATCACACGGTTGGGGACGCTTGTCAGCTCTCATGGTGTTTTCATCCAAAGAGTTGATTTGTCAAGGTTTTAAATTTTATCGACTTTTTCTATATTATTGCTTGGTTCTCTATTTCTGGAAGTAGGCGCCTATCTTAGCCGGCTATTGTTTCAGACAGTATGGCTCAAATTGTTTTAGATAAGTAACTATCTTTGACAACGGAAATGGACTACAGCGATCCCGTATATCAAGGGACTGGTACGGTGAAGCTCGAACCGAGACAAAAAGGGAATTTCCTGCATTGTACGCCGCTCGACCTTTCGGATGCACAGCAGTGGGAGTTTGATGACGGTATATTTCAGTTTTGTTCTGACAATGTAGTTATCGGTGCTAAAAAACTGAAATTGCGACAAGTGGCTGCTTCTAATGACGGTAGGTGGAGAATTGCTATTACAGCTTTGCGCGAGCAAAAAGCTACTGTTGTAGCAGCTACAAGTTCACCGGCTAAGGTTGTCGAACTCAAACAAAGTGAAACTTTGATAGCTGATTGCGATTTGGTTAAAGGATTTACCAAGGGGATTGAAGAAGATTATCGAAAATTAGGTCATTTTGGCAAAGGCGGCGGGGAGGGTTGTGTTTGGTTTTATCAGGGGAAAGGTAAATTATTAGTATGTGAAAATGATGCTATGAGTTTGGGTTGAGTTATTGACAGCGACACGAGATGCGATCGGTCGAAAGGAATGGATTTGACAAATTAGTTTGATTGTTGCAAAACCTGGAAAAACAGGTCATCGATTACACTTTCGCACATCAGGCACACGGCAGTGCCGTGTCCGTACCTGTATTTTAAGCAACAGTCCGATCGCCCAAATCCCTCTCAGCATCAGCTAGCAGCCCGTATTTTCCCTGTATTCCCAATGGCCGACTTGCTTATCTGCCTAGAAATCATATACTTTGTCAAGTTAAGAAAATATTTTTTTGATTCATCCAGGAGCGAGAACAAAAATGTACATTGTACAAATTGCCTCGGAGTGCGCCCCCGTCATCAAAGCAGGGGGTTTGGGCGACGTAGTTTACGGTTTGAGTCGGGAGTTGCAGAATTCCGGTCACTGCGTCGAGATTATTCTACCCAAGTACGACTGCATGAGGTACGACCACATTTGGGGACTTCACGAGGCCTACCGGGATCTGGCGGTGCCCTGGTACCGTGGCGAAATCCTCTGCGATGTCTTGTGCGGCTGGGTGCACGGGCAGTTGTGTTTTTTCATCGAACCTCGCTCTCAAGATAACTTTTTCAACCGTGGCTGTTATTACGGCTGCGATGACGACAATATGCGGTTTGCATTTTTCAGCAAAGCCGCTTTGGAATTTTTGCTCAGAAGCAACAAGCGTCCCGATGTGATTCACTGTCACGATTGGCAAACTGGTTTAGTGCCAGTCTTGCTTTTTGAAATATACAAATACAATTGGATGGAATATCAGCGAGTCTGCTATACCATTCACAATTTTAAACATCAAGGCATGGGAGGTAGCGATATTTTGCAAGCAACGGGTTTGAATCGAGAGGATTATTATTTTGAGTACGATCGCCTCCGAGATAACTTTAACCCTTTTGCCATCAACTTTATGAAAGGTGGCATTGTGTACTCTAATTTTGTCACCACAGTTTCGCCGCACCACGCTTGGGAAGCTCACCACGGCGAGTTTGGCTACGGTTTGGGCCACACTTTGCATTTATATCAAGATAAGTTTCGCGGGGTGCTCAACGGCATTGATTATGATGTGTGGAATCCCGAGAGCGATCGCTATCTTCCGGCTCATTACACTCAGGAGGATTTGGCAGGAAAAGCCAAAACTAAAAAAGCTTTGCGCGATCGGCTGTTACTGCGCGATGCTGACAAGCCTATTATTACCTTTATCGGTCGTTTGGACGACCAAAAAGGCGTTCATCTCGTCCACCATGCAATTTATTACTCTCTGAGTAAGGGAGCGCAATTCGTGCTTTTGGGTTCCGCGACGGAAGCGGGAATTAACGCGCATTTCCAGCACGAAAGATACTTTTTAAATGATAATCCAGACTGCCATTTAGAACTAGGTTTTAATGAGGAACTGTCGCACTTAATTTACGCGGGTGGAGATATCATTGTGGTTCCCAGCAATTACGAACCCTGCGGGCTGACTCAGATGATCGGGTTGAGGTACGGTACTGTTCCTGTGGTGCGGGGAGTTGGCGGTTTGGTGAATACTGTGTTCGATCGAGATTACGACACCCGCCACCTCCCGGAAGAACGCAACGGTTACGTATTTTTCCAAAGCGACTACTACGCTTTAGAGTCGGCGCTCGAGCGCGCGATCGGATTGTGGTATGACTATCATGATGAATTTGAAAAACTCATGCTTCAAGGCATGAGTTACGATAATTCGTGGAAATATCCAGCTAAAGACTATGTGGAAATTTACGAGCTAATTCGACACAAATAATCAGTAAGGGCGGGTATTCCCAGAGATATTTTCTCTACCTTTAGGAAGAGATAAACCCGCCCTTTTCTAACCAGACAGAGATAATGTTTTGAGTAAAAGTGTGGGGGTGGAAAGTACGAATGCAGATTGTAGGGTTTCCTGGCCTGTCATTCCCAAGCGCGATCGCCGAAGATAAGGGTATACAAATTAAACGGTTGGTTTTCACCCGCCCTTACACAAAATGAACTCACAACTAGAACAAAAAGTAACGATTCTACAAGACGAAACAGCAGCAGCCGGAAATTCAGCCAACCCAACAGTTGAAACTCCTTTATTCGCTTCAGAATTTGCAGCAGAGGAAAAAGTCAGAGTGGAAGAATTTAAGATTAGCGGCGAAAGTGTAATTGGTAAAGTCAAAGAGTTAATTGAGCAAGGAAAACTCCGCCGCCTCGTCATCAAAAACTCGCAAGGGCGGACTTTGGCAGACATTCCGCTGATGGCGGGATTGGTAGGCGGCGTTGCAGGATCGGTAGTCTTTCCAATTGCTGCTGTACTTGCTACAGTTGGGGCAGTTGCGGCTCATTTGACTGTAGCCATCGAGCGCAAAGAATAGTAGTTTGATTTGTCTAAAGCTAGGAAAGCGAAGCAATCTCAGAGTCTGGGATTGCTTTGCTTTCGCTTTTTATGTATTAAAGATAATTGCGATCGCCACCTTATATATAAGCCTGTGCTAAACTGATGTCAAAATTTGATAAAACAATCCCCATGTCTATTCAACCAAGAGAATACGACGCCGTGCTTGGCTCTAACAATACAGCAGCACTTACAGATGCTGTTTTAGGCGGAATAGAAGGAGTCAAGCGCCGACTTGCCACTGGAGACATTGAATCTAGAATCATTGCTCTTTCTCAAGCATTAAATTATGGAGAATCGGGTTTAGATGTAGTTATTCAAGCGCTTCAAGATCGATCCAAACAAATCCAATGGTCGGCTTATGAATTACTTGCTCGAAAAACCGAAACCAAAGTAGAACAAGCACTCCAATCTTTTTCATTAATTTCTGAGGCGGGAATAGATTACAGCTCGTTACAATATTTACTGGCAAGTCAAGAATTGGAAAAAGCAGACGAACACACTCGCAAGCTGGTGCTGCAAGCTGCTAATCGCTCGGACAACTGGTTGAGAAACGAAGATATTCAATCTTTAGCTTGTGAAGATTTATTTATTATCGATCGACTTTGGACAATATACAGTCAGGGTCGTTTTGGCTTTAGCGTACAAAAACGCATTTGGGAAAGTTTGGGTGCGGAAAAATCGGATAGAAGCAGAGGCCAAGAGTTTAGCGATCGCGTAGGATGGCACAAGGCACAAACTGAAACCGATAGTTACTACGATATCCTCAAACTATATACAATCAAAAGACGCGATGATATTCCTTGCGGCTTGAATGCTCCTGAAGGAAATTTACCCAGTATTTGTGAGTTTGGTGGAGGTGAGCTTTTGTCGTGGTATGACCCCCCCGATACTGAATCTACTATGGGTTTTTACTGGACTGGTGGCTATAGATATAAATGGTCAAATGACTCGTTTTTTGGGGCAGACATGGTTGCTTGTTTTCTCAAACGCATCCAAGCTTGTCCGGAAATTCCTTAAGCCATAACTAAGGAATGAGAATTAAATAACTTACACAAGGAAAGTGGGGTGGGCTCTTATAGCCCGCCCTTTTTGGACGGGCTATAAGAGCCCATCCCACCATAACAATTAAAATTGTAAGTTATTTAATTCGCGATCCTAATTAGTTTATTGGAGGCAGAGCCTCCTGACATTTATTCCCAGGCAAAGCCTGGGAACGAGTCCAACGAGTCCAACGAGTCCACGAGTCCCATACTCTCATTACCAGGCTCTGCCTGGTAACGCAGATCCAGAGGCTGTGCCTCGCGGCTTGTAACGAGTCAATCTTAAAGTCTCCGATTGCTTAGCTTTAATTCGATGCTTTTGCTGACTCTCGATCTAAATAATTGTAAACAATCCGCGAAATTCGACGGACAAACTCTCTCACAATCGGGTCATTGTAAGGACGTTTGACAAAAATTGCCGCTAAATAACGCTTCCCATTCGGCATATCAATAATTCCAGCATCGCCAACTACAAAGCCGATATCTCCGGTTTTGTCAGCAATAACTGCGCCGGGGCCTAAACCGGAAGGCAAAAGCGTTCTAGTCGTAGTATGGCGCAGTAATTCTAAAGCTTGTTCCCGGCTGGATTCAGAGACTAATTTATCGCCAGACAGCATTGCCAGCAACTTTACCATATCCACAGAACTGGTTGTATTTGTTCCTTGAAAATCTCCCAACCAATTGCGAATTCTGGTATCAGTTAATCCCCAACTGCGAAAACGCTCGTTGAGTTTAGCAATTCCCCCCAAACGTTCAATAATCATGTTGGTGGCTGTATTGTCGCTGATGGTAATCATTTTATCTACGGTTTCTCTGATGCTAAACCGAGTGCCATCTGGTTCGTCTTGCATAGTTCCAGAACCGCTGGCAACCAACTCGGACTTCATAACTAATGTTTCGTCTAGGCTAACTTTGCCTGCATCTACATCTTGATAAAAAGCAATCAGAATTGGTAACTTGATGGTACTCGCGGCCGGAAATATGCGATCGCCCTTGATATCCAAATAGTTTCCTGTATCTAAATCCAGAAAAAACATTCCGGCGCTAAGGGATCTATACTGTTCGATCGCACTTTCGATTTGAGGCTTGATGGCTGTCATTTCCAAGCCTGTTGACATCCCCAAATCAGCGGAATAGTTTCTATGATTTCCGGGAGCAACAGTGGGCGTAATTTGACCTGTTGTTTGTTCTATCCGGGTAATCGCTGTAGGTAGAACAGACTCGTTGCCCGCTATTTGCTCGGGATTTGGCAACTGAAACGACCAGCGAGTGGCAGATTCTCTAATGACTCGGATTTTTTGCGGGTCTAACTTATAACCGGGAGTTAATTGTACCACTAACCTGGTAGTTTCGGTGTCAAATTGCCCGACTCTAATTTGTTGAATAGCTGAGTTGTAGCTTTGAGGAGTTTCGGGATATTCCAAGACTATTCCCGGCAAATCAATTACTAAGCGGGTGGGGTTTGCGATTAGTTTGACTTCCGGCTGAACTCCTGAATCCGTGGTTAAATTGAGTTGGTTTTCCCTGGGATCGAAGTGCCAAGAGGTTAGTGTATCAGCTTTTGCAGGGAGGGCGATCGAGAACAGGCTAAGGGCGGCCGGCAACAGCCATCGCAGTTTTAAAGTCATGTTTGAAGAGAAAGAGTTTAACGGCTGCAACGAGAAAGCGGCTGAAAAAACGTTATCAACCGCTTTCGAGACGAAGCACCTAGCATCATACAGTCAACTCTTGCCCGCAGCCGTAATTTTTTTATTTTCTTTGAGAGTATTCCATTTCCGGGACTCCCATCAAATCCGGTTCTATTACCCCTTTTTTTTCTAGTCTCGCGCAGGCGGACGAAAGTTTGTACTGTCGCGAATTATCTTGGCAGAATCTTGTTGTGTCGGCGCAAATTTTATTCGCCTTAGATAAATTCAAGTTATGCTATCTCCTGATTTCTAGCATCTTCGAGCGAGTCGATCGCGGCTTTGAGAAACACTTTTCCTTTAGCAACCAATCGGCGATCGCTCAAAGGATCGTAAGCTTCCCAATTACCGCTAACTTCGCGATCGCGCCACAAAAACCAGCAGCGGTAGATTTCCCCGCTATCTATATCATCGCACAAAGCCAGCCAATCATCCCCCGTGAGAGCGCTGGCATCTAATGCTACCAATTCAACCCACGCAAGTGCAGTGCATGCATCGATAGCGTCAGCATCAACCGAGTCAGCAGATTTTGTAGCTGTAGGTTGTGGCGAGCAAAGTGTAGACTTCATAATTTCTCCTTAATTAAATTAAATCACTCAGTCAATGAATTTCCCTATTTATGGAACTGACCCGGTACGCCTAGTGGAAAAACTGTGTTTTGATAAATTTCTGGTTCGTCAAATTTACCAGCGGCTGATGCTTCTGTTAAATTATTAAGTGTATTAATTGTAAAAATGGCGGCAGTTCCGAAAGCGGCCATTGCCAGTCTGTGTAAGATTTTGCTCATTTGGCTGCTCCTTTTTTGCTTGGTGTATCTACTCTAAAAATTTCAGTGGTCATTAGGGGCGGAGATTGGGGAGTTAAGAAAAACTTTTTATACTAAAATATATTCAACTGTTGAATCCGTTATCAGGACAGAGTTTGAGGAGTCGATCGCCCAAAAAACCTCCCCAAGTAAAATTCCTTAAATTCCGGCTGGCTGATTATCTTCCTTAAAATCGCCTAAAATAGGAACTTAAGGCGTTAAACTTTCTAAATTCGTTCCCCTTTCACTGCAAGCGAAGTGCTCAAGTCAAAACGCGATCGCGGTCGCATTCTCACTGCCTCTGGCTTAAAGAAACTTAACGAGGCGCTCCAAGAATGGTCTGACCGAAATAACATTAGAGGTACTCTCACTGAAATCGAGGCCGAGTCTGGCGTCGGTGCCGATACAGTCAGCAAAATTAAGCAGGGTAGAGAAGGTGCGGATTTGAGTAAAATTCGGCAGTTGTTTGCGGCTTTTGAAATGACTCTGGCGAATGGCGACCACCGATCGGCTAAACTTGAGGAACCGGAAAATTTAGACGAGCTGGACAATTTGCAGGCGGGGGAAACAGCCAGCAGCAGAATTGTCAAAGTATTTGTCAGTTATCGCAGCGCCGAACCAGATCGCGAGTTAGGAAAACAGTTGGAAACGGCCTTAAGCGCGATCGGTCATACAGTTTTCACAGCCGAAAATAACATTAGATTGGGAGATAATTGGTTCGATCGCATTAATTTATTCATCCAAGAATGCGATTATTTGCTGCTACTGTTGCCGCCAACGGAAAACCAAAGCGAACTACTAACATATCAAGTTCAGCAAGCAAAAGAACTGCAAGACTCCCGCCCAGACAGAAAACCAATAATTCTCCCGATCCGCGTCGGTTTTCCCCTGAACGCGCCTCTAAATCACGATTTGCGCGGCTATCTGTACCGGATCGAACAGAGGGAATGGAAAACTACAGCAGACACTCCAATTATTATCGAAGAAGTTCTGAATTTACTAGCAGAAGAACCCGCACCAGTTACCGAAGAAACGGAAAATATAACACAAAAACAGCTATTAGAAATTAGCAGTGACGAAATACCTCTACCCGCCGCCGAACCCGAATTACCGGGAGGACAAGTAGATGTCGCTTCTCAATTTTATGTAGAACGCCCGCCCATCGAAGAACGCTGCTATCAAACTATTGTGCAGCCCAGCGCCTTAATTAGAATCAAAGCACCGCGACAAATGGGCAAAACTTCGTTGATGGCAAGAATTTTGCATCACGGAGCCCGTCAAGGCTATTGCACCGTCCCGCTAACTTTTCAGTTAGTGGATAAAGGCGTATTTGCCAACTTAGATAAATTCTTAAAGTGGTTTTGCGCTTACGTGGGTCGCGAGTTGCACTTACCCAATCAATTAGAAGATTATTGGGACGAGATTTTTGGCAGCAAAGTCAACTGCAAAGATTACTTTGAAAAATACATTTTACCGCAAATCGACAGTCCTTTAATTTTAGGATTAGACGAGATCGATCGCGTTTTTCAATATCCCGACATTGCCGAAGACTTCTTAGGACTGCTGCGGGCGTGGCACGAAGAATCGAAGCGGCGCGACATCTGGAAAAAACTGCGATTAATTGTCGTTCACTCCACCGAAGTTTACATCCCGATGAACATCAATCAATCGCCTTTCAACGTCGGACTGCCAGTAGATTTGCCAGAATTCAACCATCAGCAAGTACAAGAGTTAGCAGCGAGGCACAACTTGAACTGGTCGGATGCAGAAGTTGAGGAATTGATGGCAATTGTCGGCGGACATCCGTATTTAGTTCGAGTTGCATTATATCACATTTCGCGATCGGGTTTGACACTCGATGAATTAAAAGAAACTGCGATCGCAGATGCGGGAATTTACAGCGACCATTTGCGCCGGCAGTTGTGGAATTTGGAAGAATATCCAGAGTTGGCGCAGGGGATGAGAGAGATTGCCGCGGCGGATTCTCCGGTGCCGTTAAAGGCGATGCAGGCGTTTAAATTAGACAGTTTGGGGTTGGTGAAGTTGCAGGGGAACGAGTGCGTGCCGAGGTGCGAACTGTACCGACAATATTTTAAAACTAATTGGGGAGTTAATTAATTGTAGATTTTAGCTCGTTAACGACGTAAAATCAGCCGTAGGGAGAAACAGCAGCACAAATATTGCAAAAGAGCGATCGGGCTGTCCCCTGTGCAGTATCAACGTAAAATAGGGGCCATGACTGAAGAAACCGTGACTCTGAGAAAGTCTCTTGACTTAGATAAATTAATTCCACTTCTGCCACAAGCAGAAGATATTAACTACTGGCGCAAGATCAACCCCAATTCAACTATTTCCGATCGACCATTTGAAGGCTTTTCAGAATTTTCGGGAATCCAAAAAGCAGAAATTGACGAGTACAGGCTGCAACTGCGAGAAGAAGGCTATTTCCAAACACCTAGCGTCATACCTGCTGCTACTATTCACCAGATGCGCGACTGTATAGAAAATGTCCGAAAAGCAGGGTTTCCGACAATGTTTGCCCTCGTCTACGATGTCTTCTATCAAGTATTTGGTTGCTTTAACTCAACCTTGACAGGAATTTTGGGAAACGGCTACAAGCTAGTTCCAAATTTTTGGGTTTATTACATAGAAACTTCTGACAGCGGCAAAGGATTTGAGCCTCACCGCGACGCCGAGTACGAAAATACTATAGACTCCAACGGTATGCCGACAGTGCTTACTCTCTGGGTGACAATTACTGAGGCTAATCCCCTCAATTCATGTATGTACATGATTCCGGCAAACCGCGATCCAGAGTATGCTGAAGCTATCAAAAATCTCAAGACGAAAGCTACTAAATTTGCCTTGGAAGATATCCGGGCTTTACCTACACAAGCTGGTACTCTATCGTGCTGGGATCAATACGTTTTTCACTGGGGAAGCCGCAGCAGCAGTCGGGCTAAATCGCCTCGAATTAGCTATGCCGTATATTGTCAGCGAGGGGATATTCCACCAGTTGATGATGTAATTGTCGATATCCCATCAGTGCTTGATTTCCCAACCAGGTTATCTCTGATTTGCAGAGGTTTGTATCGCTATTCTTACGCCAGTTTACAGCCATCCCCGGAGGCGGAAGCACTGTTAGATTTCTTGACGAAGCATACGGCAACTCTGAAAAAAACTTAATATAAGTTTCCCAAAAAGCCAGTCATGTCTATTCCGGTTGCATCGGAATTATTTTTTAACCGCAGAGGACGCAGAGTACGCAGAGGAAGAGAAGAGAGAGATGGGGATAAGTAACCTGGATTTGGTATAATTTTTGTAAGTAATAATCAGGTGAATGATACCCATGAACGATATTTTTTTGATAACTTCCGATAATTGGCTAGATTGGATAACCGTGTTTGGTTATCTAGGTTTTACTGCTTTCATTGCATGGCGCGTATTCACCACAAAGTAGATATATGTTAAAATTAGGTAAAATCATAACTAAATTAACTCCCGCATACTGTTATGTTGCCTGTTGAAAGTGTCGCAGCAATTCCGAACGATCTGATTTTGCGCTTGAGCATAGAGCAGTATCATGCGATAATTCAAGCTGGCATTCTCACGGATGATGACTCTGTAGAATTGCTGGAAGGTTGGCTGGTTTTCAAAATGCCCAAAAATCCACCGCATCGAGCAACAACTCGTCTTGTAAGAACAGCTTTAGAGAATATTTTACCTCCGGGGTGGTATGTTGATTCCCAAGAACCGATAACGCTATCTAACAGCGAACCAGAACCCGATCTAGTGGTTGTTCGAGGGGATACGCGACAATATCTCGATCGCCATCCTGGTGCTGAAGATATTGCGCTTATTATTGAAGTATCCGATACAACGCTTCAGCGCGATCGCACTGTCAAAAAACGGATTTATGCCCGCGCTGGAATTGCGATTTATTGGATTGTGAATCTTGTGGAAGGACTGGTTGAGGTGTACTCTCAACCTCTTGTTGAAGCTGAGAAGTCAGATTACAGTCAAAGATTAGATTTTGGGCGATCGGCTGTTATACCGATTATTATTGAAGGGAGAGAAATGGGGGCGATCGCTGTGAATTCTCTTTTACCTTGAGATAAAATGAGTAATATCGTTTACGGTTGTTTTTGAATGATTGAACCGCAGAGGCCGCAGAGGGCGCAGAGGAAGAGAAGAGAGAGATGAATAATAAGGAAACGGGACAACAAATTTGGTTAGGGATGAAGCCAGCCAGTTGAATTAGTCAAAATAATTGGGAGTGATAAATTGAAAGAAGGCATTGCTGAAAATCGAGATGATGTGGAACGAAGTTCCAAGCATCTAGTCCTATTTTCATCCCAGGAATTAGCAACGCCTTCATCTGTGCATTACTCAGCACTTTGCTATAGCATGAGGAATTTACCAAGACTTTAGAAAATTCCAATCTTCTGTATCGTCTGGGTATAATAATGGTGGCGGTTGATTGGGTTGTTCGAGTAAGGTTTTATAGTCTCCTGAATCGACCCATTTTAGGAGTTCCGCAGCGCGCATCACGACCCAAGATTCTCTGGAATCGTTGAAACTGAGTAACTTAGTAAGTGTATCTTGAGACTCTACACTGTTGTCGCTAAATTCGCGCACTTGAACGAGGAAATCAGCGATCGCTTCCGGTGTTACATAGCAACTGGGTAAACCGCCAAGTTTCATCAACGCGGTAATCGCTACATCCACATCCTGACAAGCCAGCAACCCCGCCCGATCCGCTGTAAACCTTGCCATCATTAACCAATTCCAGAACGCCAGTTCTACCCCATTAGCCGCCAAACCGCCAAATCCTAATGTCGCTGCATTCACCCAATTCTTTAAAAGCGGCATCACCATCGCTATTTGATGATACAGCAAATGCTGACTCTTAATGTGGGCGACTTCATGCCCCAATACATAAATCAGTTCCTGGCTAGAAAGCCATTCGTAGGCTTCTAAATTCACCGTTACAATTGGACTTTCAATACCAATCGTAACGGTAATAATATGCCCCCAACCGCGAAACAAATATAAATCTGGACAGGGATATAAATCGAGAATTTCACAAGTTTCTTCCAACGCCTCAGACAACCCCGGAAAATTGTTGGGAGTCACGCGAAAATCACTGCCCAAACATTGCAAACGGAGTAGGCGATCGATACCGTACTCATTCACTTTTTTCAGCAATAAAGAAACTCCAGGCATCTTTTCTAGAGACGCTAAAGCTTTGCGATCGAAAGGATGTTCGTAAGTCTCTGACTTCAATCCTAATAAGACTTTTTTCATCCTAAATAGACCTCCTCTAGAAAATCTGCCTGTTCCAGATCGTGCTTAGCCATTAATCTCTCGATTCAGCAATGCCTGAAAGAACTAAATCTAAACTTGCTCTCTCAACTTTCGCAAAATCGGAATTTGTTCCAACTGTTCCGGCCGTATACTATCCCAGTTTAACCCAATTGGACGCGGATAACTTGTATTAGTTTCAATTACCTCCCGGGCAGTAACAATCCAATTCAGCGCCCAATCGTGAGCTTGCATTGGTAAACGCGAATCTTCGACTATTTGCAAAGGATGCACTGTTGTTACAATTGGCGTATCGATTTTTACTAACCCGAATTCTGTGAGCATAGCCAATTCCAAATCGGCAAATCCTGCACCTTTCCCGGTTCTTCCACCGTTGGGCCCTGCGGCTACGCAGCCGACTATTACTAAATCAATCGGCTCCATTTCTGCAAAACTTACCAATTTTCCGCAATCGAGAGCTTTGCGGGCGATCCTCTTCGAGGGCTTCGCTAACGCACTTTCGGCAATTGATATATTTTGCCTCTGCAAATCCTCAAGCGTTAACTCAACAAAACAGCAATCGTCTGTCAATCGCGGAACTGCCATATACAAGCGTTTTCCATCTTGCAAAGCTTGCATCCGCACCGGAATTTGCGCCGAATCGGGATTGCACTTAATCGTTTTTGCTTGTTGCCATATTGGTAAACTTGCCAATCTTTGGGCCGCCAACTGGGCACCGACAAAGTTGGGAATATGGCCAAACGGATCGCCAATAGATGCGCCTTTCTGCTTCAGCAAAGACCAAATTTCGGTTCTTAACTTATCTTTTTCGCGGTGATATCCAATCCAATCAGTTTTCATGTTGTATTGTGGTACAATGTATCATACAAAAGTTATTTTTAATACGCCTCATTTCTTCAGTCTCGCGTTGCGCGGACTTGGTGTGACAAGGAGCGGTTTCAACCGCCGAATGACCCCAAGATATTTTTTGAGTTTTACTATTTTATCCTATGAATTTTACCACAAAACCCAGTTACTATCAAGTCGGTGGGAGTTTGACAAATAACGCTCCCAATTATGTGAAGCGGCAAGCAGACGACGACCTTTATAACGGATTGAAAGCAGGAGAATTTTGCTATGTTTTGAATTCCCGGCAAATGGGCAAATCTAGCTTGCAGGTGCGGACAATTCAGCGTCTGAGAAATGAAGGAATTGCTTGTGCTGCGATCGACATTTCCGAAATTGGCAACCGCGGCGTCACTCCCGAACAGTGGTATGCTGGTTTGCTACGCATTCTCGAAAATAACTTTAACCTGTCGGATCTTGTCAACGTGCGGACTTGGTGGCGCGATCGCAATTTTTTAACCCCGGTTCAAAGATTGAGCGAATTCATCGAAACCGTACTGTTACCCAACATTTCCAGCAATATTGTCATTTTTATTGACGAAATCGACAGCATTCTCGCCCTAGATTTTCCCGCAGACGATTTTTTAGCCTTAATTCGATCGTGCTACAACAAGCGCGCCAACAATTCAGAGTTCGATCGCCTAACTTGGGCCCTTTTAGGCGTAGCATCGCCGACGGATTTGTGCCGCGAGCAAAATGCCAGCAGCAATACCCCTTTTAATATTGGCAAGGCGATCGAATTAACTGGTTTTGACGAAACAGAAGCTCAACCGCTAGCAGCCGGGTTGGCAGAGCTTACAGACAGCCCTAATCAAGTTTTGAGAGAGGTTTTGTATTGGACGGGCGGGCAGCCTTTTTTGACTCAAAAGCTGTGCAAACTATTGTTGGAAAATGCCACATTAATCCCGAATTTACCCCCGCCAGCCCCCCCTTGCCAAGGGGAGGAGAAAGATAAAATTAACACTTCTAAAGAGTGGGTGGAGAAAGTAGTGCGCTTGAAAATCGTGGAGAATTGGGAAACTCAAGATGTGCCCGAACATTTGTCCACAATTCGCGATCGGCTTTTCAAAGAAAACCAGCGGATTGTGAGGAGACTCGGATTGTATCAGCAAATTTTAGAACAAGCTGAAATTGTCCCCGATGGCAGTGGCGAACAAATGGAATTGCGATTAAGCGGATTAATCGTCAAGCGCGGGGAAAAATTAACAATTTCTAATCCTATTTATCAAGCTGTATTTAACAAAGACTTAATAGAACAAAAATTAGAAAAAGTCTCGCCTTACTCCGAAGCGATCAAACTCTGGTTAAATTCTAGCTGTGAAGATAATTCCCAACTGTTGCGAGGGGATGATTTGCAGTCAGCATTAGTTTGGGCGGCCGGAAAAAGTTTGAGAAACGAAGATTTTCAATTTTTGACTGCCAGCCAGAAAGTTATTTTGAGCGACCAAAATCAACTGCTGCGTTCAGCTACACTAGAGACCAAAAAAGCTGTGTGCGATGCCAAAAAAGCTTTGAGTGAAGCTGACTCAGCCAAACAAAAAGCCAAACAGTGGATCGGCATCGGTTCTGCGGTACTGGCAGCATCGTTACTGGCGGCGATCGGCTTTTCAACTCTCGCTTACCAGCGGTTTAAACTAGCACAAGCAAGTATTGAAATCGAACAAAATGGCAGCGATGCTTTATTGTTGGCGGTATCTCAAAAGACAGAAAACACCGAAGCTTTATCAGAAGCTTTGCTGAGGGCGATCGCCTCTGGAGAAAAATTAAAAAAATTGGTTAAAAACCAACCGCGCCTAGAACAATATCCCGCAACTATACCGCTGTTAGCCTTACAAGTAATTCTCGATCGAATTAGCGAAAAACAGCCGATAAACCACTCATCGCTTTCACAAAGAAAGATGAATTGGCAAGCTCATACTGGTGCAGTTACCAGCGTCAATTTTAGTCCAAACAGAAAAGTTTTAGTGACCGCAGGCATAGACGATAGAGTTCGGATTTGGAATTTAGTTGGGCAAAAAGTTATTGAATGGAAAGCTTTGCAGCAGTCAGTTAATATGGTGCAATTTAGCCCCAACGGTAATGTTTTGGCGACGGCAGGAAGAAACAGCACAGTTAAACTATGGAATTTATCAGGAAAAAATATTTCTACATTCAAAGAGATTCAAGGCTCAGTTACCAGCATCAGTTTTAGTCCCGAAGGAAAGTTATTGGCGGCCGCAGGAATAGATAGCAATGCTGCAATTTGGAAATTGTCAAAACTGCCCAAATCAATATCATCTAGCGTGAAACTCCCCGGTCACAACGGCTTAGTGAGAAGTGTAAATTTTAGCCCGAGTGGCAATTTTATAACAACGTTAGATGGCAACTCTACAGTGCGAATTTGGAATTTGTCGGGACAACTGAAAAAAACCCTTCCCCTTCAGGCAATTGGGATCAGTTTCAGTCCGGCTCAACACCAGCATCGCTTTGCTACAGTAACATTGAATGGCAAAGTCGGGCTGTGGAATCTGTCAGGGGAAGAATTAGTTAATGAATTTCAAACATTGCATTTAGATGCGAAATCAATTAGTTTTAGTCCCGACGGAGAACGGCTTGCTACAGTCGGAATTGACAAGACAGTGCGGCTGTGGAATTTAGCAGGGCGGCAGGTTGCTCAATTTGAGTTTGAGGAGAATGTGGTTAGTGTCAGTTGGAGGCGAGATGGAAAGCAAATTGCTGTAGCTGGAAGCAACGGTACTGTCTGGCTGAGGCAGGTTGAAGGGTTAGAAGAATTGCTGGAGCAAAGCTGCAATTTTTTCACTACTCAACCGAAGTATTTTAGAAGAGTTTCAACTCTCTGCAAGTAGGGACAAAGGCTTTCGCCGTGTCCTCTCAATAATCTGCAAGTACGACACGGCAATGCCGTGTCCCTACCCGTAGCTAATGACTTATGACTATCAATTTACCTTAACCGGCGAAACACTTACATTAGGATTTTTGACTTTTCTTAAGAGTTCTTGTCGGGCTTGTTCGGGATTTTGCCCTTTGGGTACTTGATATAATAATCTACAGGAACCGTCTTGAGAATTAGCTGCACAAATTATTAGTTGACCGCTGGGAGATGCACCTGATGTGATAATATTCTCCCAGTTACCTTGCGGTTGCGAGTTGTTGAGAATTCCCGAGACTCGGGTGCACCGAGTAATCGCGTCTTCTCCGGATTCATTGAAATAGTTATCAGCTAGCCACAGAATAACGGGAATATTTTTGCCTTGTTGGACGGCAATTGTAGCTGGGCGGCCGCCCGCAGCACCGCAGAAGAATGAAGGCGTTTGGGCAAAGGCGCGACTGTTTCCTAAAATTGGAGCAGCAAGGGCAATAATTGACGCGCTAAAAGCTGACTTTAAGAGCCGAAATTTCATGAGCAGTAATAAGCTTGTTCATTTAAGGTTACTAATAGTCTAAAAAGTTAGACTGTTTGTTGCCGGGAAGATTAGGCATTTAGGGAAAAAAATAAAATTAATTCTGCAAATTTTTGCGATCGCATATACTGACCTCATCTAGGCTAAGACTCAGGGAAAAAAGCTCGCTGAAAAAGACGGACGGGAGAAAATAGGTGCAGCCGCAGGGGGCGCAAGCCCGCAGGAATATGGTAAAGGTGTGGTTTTTCACCGTTTTTTGCTGAGCCTCGCTCTTCCTGAGACTGTCCCACCTAAAGTAGAACCTGTGTTAACATCGGTAAAAATATTCTCTTTAATAATCAACAATGGGCAATGTTCTGGTGCTGAACGCCTCCTACGAACCCCTTAACATCACCAATTGGCGAAGGGCGGTAGTTTTGCTGCTGAAAGGAAAAGCAGAACAGGTAGAACACAACGGGAAATTTATTGCGCCAAACTTCCCGCTACCAACTGTGATCCGACTGCGGCATTACGTCCGAGTTCCTTATAAAGATATTCCGCTGACCCGCCGGAACATCTTGCACCGGGACGCACACTCTTGTCAATACTGTAGTTATACGGGGGACGATTTAACCCTCGATCATGTGATTCCCCGATCGCGCGGAGGAGGCGACAGTTGGGAAAACCTCGTCACCGCCTGCGTGCGCTGCAATGTCAATAAAGGCAGCCGCACGCCGAAAGAAGCGGGAATGCCGCTGCGCTATCCGCCTAGGAAACCTCACAGCGGTCTTTATTTTGAAGTCACTAAACACGTTAAGAGCGGTATGCACAAAGAATGGCAAAAATATGTAATAGGCCTTTAAAACCCCTGTCAGCGCAAGCGCGGGGGTTTTTTGCGGAAGGTTTGAGTTCTAAGCTTGCTTAGTTCTTCGCAATGCACGCGGGGTGCACGAGTTAAAAAGTTAAAGAGTTAAAGAGAGAATTTACGTTCTTAAATCCGGTTTCTAGTAAGAAGTATTGGCTTTGACAACCAGGCATCTACAAAGAAACGGGGTTTAAGATCGAATGTCGCGCAAATCCTGAAATAGTTAAATTGTTAATTTTCAACGATGAAAGACGATTCCCCTAACAATTCCGATGATACATCCGGCAACCGCGAAGGTGAACTTGATGCCAGCAGCGAGGTTGTACCCGAAGTGAGTGCGCCCGGGAAACGGCGCAGCAAAGCCGAAGTTGCTTCCCAAGAGAATCGCGGCCGTCTCCGCGAGGAATTGCACGATCGCAAAGTCGAACAATTGCGCCAGATGTTCGATCGCCACAAAGGCACTCGCCAGTTAATCTTACTGCAAGATTTTCCCGACCCCGACGCACTTTCAAGCGCTTGGACTTACAAATTAATTGCCGAACAGTACGATATCCAATGCGAGATTATCTACGCCGGCACCCTCAGCCATCAAGAAAATATTGCCTTAGTTAAATTGACAGGGTTGCCGTTGCAGCGGTGGACGCTGGAAACAGTAAAAAATAAGGATTTGTCGGTGTTTCAGGGCTGCGCTTTCATCGACAACCAAGGGACTACTTGTAACTTAACCGAGTATATTTTAGCCGCCGGAGTTCCGATCGCCGCCGTCATCGACCACCACAATTTGCAGGGGGAAATGAAGGCAGAATTTACCGATTTGCGCCCCCAAATCCGCGCTACAGCGACGATTTTTGCCGAGTATTTACAGGCAGGACTCCTAACTCTCGACGGCAGCGTCAGCCTGCACATCAAGTGCGCTACAGCTTTGATGCACGGTTTGCGATCGGATACGAACGCCCTCAGACAAGCTCAGGAGGAGGATTTTTTGGCTGCGGCTTATTTGAGCCGGTTTTACGACCCGCAGTTGCTGAATGCGGTGTTGCAGTCGTCTCGTTCTAAGTGGGTGATGGACGCGATCGAGCGATCGCTCAAACACCGCACCGTTCAGAACAATTTTTCGATCGCCGGCATCGGCTACCTCCGCTATGACGATCGGGATTCTATTCCCCAAGCTGCGGACTTTTTAGTAACAGAGGAGAACGTACATACAGCCGTTGTTTACGGAATTGTTCACGACAAAGATGAAGAAATTGAATTAGTAATTGGGTCGCTGCGAACGACTAAACTCACTCTCGACCCCGACGAATTTATTAAAGAAGCTTTCGGTCAAGATGCTCAAGGCCGCTTTTTTGGAGGTGGTAGAAGTCAAGCCGGAGGTTTTGAAATTCCGGTAGGATTTCTTTCCGGCGGCAATGAGAATAGCGATTATGTAAGACTGAAATGGGAAGTATTTGATGCTCATATCAAGCAAAAATTGCTGCATTTAATTAGTCCGACAAACAACCCGGTTTATCATAATTAGATTGACTAATTTTTGGCAAGTAAATTGAATATTTCACAGAACTTATATCGTTCTTAACGCAGTGAGGTTAGCTCCCTGCAGGCTTAAAGAAGTCGGGGATCGAGGTATTTGGTTTTTTTAAGTAGTCTTACTTACCGAGTCAGAACAGCTCAGCTAACGGCTCAAGACTATAGCGGTTCTCAAGCGTGGTTAGGTATGCCGGCGGAGCCCTATGCCCTATGCCCACGGAGCCGTATGCACACGGAGTCCTATGCCCTATGCAAGTCGGGTACCTCATGTTACTGAGAAAGGCTATATATGAAAATCTTAAATACAGCAAAAACACCTAAAAGCCACAAAGTCATGTTCCTATTCAGTGGCTGCAAACCATAAATTACTGTACCGATCCCAAGCAGGTTAGACTGGTATAAAAAGGGTTGATAAAAGGAAAGGAACATGGAGATGTCTACACCACAGGCTTTCTCTTGCTCGTCAGAGAAACTTATAGAAAAATTTTTCAAAATAGCACTTCAAATCAACGATTTCACGAATTGGGAGATGTTTTTGCAATTGGCGGTTGCAGAAACCAGGGTGTTGCTGCAAACCGATCGCGTAATTATTTATGGCTTCCTACCACAGGGAAATGGTGTAGTATTAGCTGAAGCCGTCGATCCCTTGCGGCCGCGAATCCAGGGACAAGTGATTGATGACCCTTGGTTTGAAGCAACCTGGATAGAGCGTTACAGCCAAGGAGAAACGAGTGCCATTTCAGATATTCACGCTGGTGATGTTCCAGCTTGTTATGTGGAATTTTTCGATCGCCTCCAGGTTCGAGCACATTTAGTCGTGCCAATCTTGTGCCAGAATAATTTGTGGGGATTGCTGATTGCCCATCACTGTAGAAGCCCTCGGAAATGGCAATCCCCCGAAGTGCAATTATTGCAACAAATGGCACTCCAACTCGGCAGCGCGATCGTCGAGACAGAGGAACGGCATCAACAACTTCACCAATCAGAAGTAAAGCTAGAACCCGAAACCCTTGAACTTCAAGCAACAGAAACGGAGATCGCAGAGAAAAAGCCAGCAGGCATCACTCCGCCAGAGAGCGAACAGCAATATTCTACAATTGACCATCCAGCAAATGAATCTGAGCGATTAGAAAGTTTACGGCGCTACCAGATTTTGGATACTCCACCTGATGCAGCCTTCGATCGCATCACGGCAATTGCGGCGCGTTTTTTTCGAGTGCCTATCGCCCTTGTCACCTTGGTGGATCGCGATCGAATTTGGTTCAAATCTCGTTACGGGTTGGATATCCAGCAAATAGATCGGGAACCCGGACTCTGTGCCTCCGCGATTTGGGAAGATGATGTGTACGAAATTAAGAATGCTCTTGAAGATCCGCGGACGATCCTAAATCCCCTAGTGTTGGGAGCATTTGGTTTGAGATTCTTTGCAGCAGCACCACTCAAAACCGATGATGGATATAACTTAGGAACCCTTTGCATAATTGATAAGCACCCCCGTCACCTTTCAGCAGAAGAAAAAGCCACCTTGCGAGATCTAGCCGCGATCGTTATGGATGAGATGGAACTGCGTCTATCTGCTCGCAAGCCGATCGAAAAAACTGAAGCACAGCGTGAGAGCGAAGAACGCTGGCAACTAGCACTGCGAGGAAATAACGACGGCATTTGGGACTGGAATGTGAAAACCAACGAAGTCTTTTTTTCCAGTCGATGGAAAGAGATGTTGGGATTTGAAGAACACGAAATTTCTAACCATCTGGATGAATGGTCAAAACGCTTGCACCCCGATGACCTCGATTTGGTAACGCAACTAATTTTTGACCATTTTGCCAAGAAAACACCGTTTTACATCTCAGAGCATCGGCTTTTGTGCAAAGACGGCAGCTATAAGTGGATTCTCGATCGCGGTCAAGCCCTTTGGGATAAAGGAGGCAATGTCATTCGGATGTCAGGCTCTCACACCGATATTAGCGAGCGCAAACAGGCGGAGTTTGACCGAAGAGAATTGATGATTGCCTTAGAAAATGCAGTTTCTGGTATCTCTCAACTGGATACTCAAGGACGATATATATTTGTCAATCAATCCTACGCCAATACAGTTGGATATCAACCAGAAGAAATGATCGGAATGTTCTGGAACAAAACTGTACATCCCGATGATTTAGAAAAGTTAATTGCGGCTTATCAACAAATGCAGCTAGACGGCAAAGTAGAGGTAGAAGCCAGAGGGCTTCGCAGAGACGGCTCTAGCTTCTACAAACAAGTGGTGATGATCTCGATTTACGACGATCGACAGCAGTTCATCGGGCATCACTGCTTTATGAAGGATATCAGCGATCGCAAGCAAGCAGAAACATCATTAAAACAAGATTTCGAGCGTCTGAGTAAAGTGATTGCTACCCAACAGGAAATCGCCATCCGCAATCCCAATCTTGATGCAGTCATGGCGGTGATTGCAGACAGCACTCAAGATTTGACCCGCGCCGACGGATCGGTGATTGAAATGGTTGAAGGGGATGAATTGGTGTATCGGGCTGCCAGCGGTATCGCCAGCGCCTATGTTGGATTGCGGGTCAAAATAGCGACAAGTTTATCGGGAAAATGTATTACGACCGGCTCCATCCTGCTGTGCCACGATTCAGAAACCGATGCACGGGTGGATCGGGCTGCCTGTCAGCGCATTGGTGTCCGGTCAATGGTGGTTGTTCCCTTGTTTTATCAACAAGAACGGGTTGGTGTCTTAAAAGTTATTTCAGCGACACCCTCTAGCTTTACAGAATCAGACATCCAGACTTTACAACTGATGGCTGGGTTTTTGGCTGGTAGCGTGCATCTGGCTTCAGAGTTTGATGCCAAAAACATTCTCCTGAGTCAATTAGGGGAAAGTGAGGAACGGTATCGTTCTGTGATTGCGACCATGACAGAAGGCGTCGTACTTCAGCTAGCAGACGGAGAAATTATTGCCTGTAATGCCAGTGCCGAAAGGATTATCGGGCTGACCTCCCAACAAATGATGGGGCGTACATCAGTAGATTTAGACTGGCGAACTGTTCGGGAAGATGGCTCTCCCTTCCCCGGCGAACAGCATCCGGCAACGATCACCCTACAGACGGGAAAACCGCTATCAAATGTGGTGATGGGCATTCACAAGGCCGATGGAACACTGACTTGGATTTCGATTAATTCGCAACCGCTGTTCCAGAGGAATGAGTGTCATCCGTATGCAGTAGTGACGACTTTTGCTGATATTACAGAACGGAAGCAGGCAGAGGAGATAGTCAGAAATCAGGCTCGGGGAGACAGATTAATGGCAGCGACAGATGGGTTAACACAAGTAGCAAACCGTCGCTGCTTTGATGAGCGATTGCAGTCGGAATGGCACCGACTGATGCAGGCAAAACAACAGCTTTCGTTGATTATGTTGGATGTAGATTATTTCAAGCGATATAACGATTGCTACGGACACCTTGCTGGGGATACTTGTTTGGTGAAAGTCGCCAAAGCCGCAGCAGCAGCAGTTAAACGTTCCGCCGATTTGTTTGTGCGCTACGGGGGCGAAGAATTTGCTGCTATCCTGCCGAATACGGATGCTGCAGGGGCGATCGCAGTTGCTGAGTCGATGCGACAGGCAATCCGAGATTTGGCAATCCCTCACGAACAATCTGATGTGAGCGCGATCGTGACCGCTAGCATGGGAATTGCTAGCATGGTTCCCCGCAGCGGCAAATCGCCGGATGAACTGATAGCCCTCGCCGATCGAGCATTGTACGATGCGAAACGACAAGGGCGCGATCGCTACGCCTCTAGCGCCAACCAGATGACGGCGGCAGATTTCAATACAGTTGTAGAATAGGCAAAAGATGTAGATCGCGCCCAACTTCACCCATAAGTTCGCAGGCGTAAGCCGGGGCGCAGCCATCGCGCAGCTATCAAAAGGACAGGGACATTGCATTTATATCTGATCCGTCACGGTATCGCGGCCGCACCCGAAGAATACGATACAGACTCAGAACGCCCGCTGACTAAAGAGGGTGCGAGCAAAACCCGGAAAATCGCCCAGCGGCTGTACGAACTCGAAATTCAGTTTGACCTGATTCTCACCAGTCCCCTACTGCGGGCGCAGCAAACCGCCCAAATCCTGCAAACAGTCGGTTTGAGTTCCAAAATAGAAGAATCCCGCGCCCTCGCACCTTCAGGAGACATCGGGAACTGGCTGAACTGGTACAAGCAGTGGCAGGAAACAGGCAGCAGCAACTTGGCCCTGGTGGGCCACCAACCAGACTTGGGCAACTGGGCAGAAACTTTGCTTTGGGGTCGATCGCAAGATGCCCTCATCCTCAAAAAAGCAGGTATCATCGGCTTAATCCTCCCCGAAATAGGCGCCCCGGTAGGCCGCAGCCAAATGTTCTGGCTGACTCCACCCAAGTTTTTGCTCCCCTAGAAACAGCGAACCGCGACATTAACAGGACGGGCCAGGCTTCTTGAACCCGCATTCAAAGGACGCAGAAACCGGGTTGGAGGGGCGAAAATACTCATGGGCGCGATCGGGATCTCTGTTGAAAAACCCGGTTTCTGAACCCCAATTAAATGATTATTTGTCAAGACTGTGACACTATCTTGGTTTCTGGTAATGTACTTTTAGTAGATTGAACTCACACAAAACGGTATCGCAATGGTCGTCGGCGAATTCAAACCAGGTTTAGAAGGTGTTCCCGCCACCTTGTCCAGCATTAGCTACGTCGATGGACAAAAAGGGTTGCTGGAATATCGCGGGATTAGCATCGAGGAACTGGCACTGAAAAGTTCTTTTCTCGAAACTTCATATTTATTAATCTGGGGGGTACTTCCGACAAAGGAAGAACTAGAAGCTTTCGAGCATGAAATTCGCTATCACCGCCGGATCAAATATCGCATCCGGGACATGATGAAATGCTTTCCCGAAAGAGGACATCCAATGGACGCCCTGCAAGCTTCAGCGGCGGCCCTGGGCTTGTTCTACTCGCGCCGAGCTCTCCCCAACCAGGGATACATTCGAGAAGCTGTAGTGCGGCTGCTAGCGAAAATTCCGACAATGGTGGCGGCGTTCCAGCAAATGCGACGGGGAAATGACCCGGTGCGGCCGAGGGATGACTTGAACTACTCGGCTAACTTTCTTTATATGCTCAACGAGCAAGAACCCGACCCGCTGTTAGCTACCATTTTTGATACTTGTCTGACTCTCCACGCCGAACATACAATTAATGCCTCTACATTTTCGGCAATGGTAACAGCTTCGACGCTGACAGACCCTTACGGGGTGATTGCTTCAGCAGTTGGCACTTTGGCGGGGCCCCTGCACGGGGGAGCTAATGAAGAAGTGATTGATATGTTGCAGCAAATTGGTTCGGTAGAAAACGTGCGGCCTTTTGTCGAGAAGTGCGTTGCCAACAAGGACAAAATTATGGGATTCGGTCACCGCGTGTACAAGGTGAAAGATCCGAGAGCAACTATTCTTCAGGGGTTAGCGGAACAGTTATTTGAGAGCTTCGGCCACGATGATTATTACGACATTGCTATCAAGTTGGAAGAAGTGGTTGAGGAGAACTTGGGTCACAAAGGAATTTATGCAAATGTAGATTTCTATTCTGGTCTGGTTTACCGAAAAATGGGAATTCCCATCGACTTGTTTACGCCGGTTTTTGCGATCGCCCGTGTTGCCGGTTGGCTGGCCCACTGGAAGGAACAGCTAGAGGCAAACCGCATTTACCGCCCGACTCAAATATATACGGGGACTCACGGTGCTCCTTATATTGCGCTCGATGACAGACACTCTCCTAAGGCATAATTATCAACCCAGACTGGTCAAGGGGGAGAGGAATTGTTTTACCAATTGAAGTGTTCAGTTAAAAACTCTTTAACTCAAAATTGACAACTCAAAATTTCTCTGTTTGTCTGGCAAAAGCTGCCGTGGTGGGTTGCACCCCTCTTGTCGGTTCTGGTATTAGTTGGCGACAATAATAAGAAGTGACGATTTTCAGGAACTCCGGTCCTCAGGCTTGCAGGTCTGAGGTTTTTTATTGCACAAAGTTGCAGCCGATGTTGGGGCGGGTTCACCAAAATTTGTAAAAAAGCGCGAAAGAACCAGTAAACCAGCCCCAGCCACGCTCGGATTTAGGAATAGTTTTCTATAGGGTGCGATCGCACACATCGTTTAATCGTTTATTACCCTCAGTATTTCACAGCAATGCCTTTTTCCATTTTTAACTCTTTAGATTCAAATCTTCACCCCCAGGCAACTGCGACAAATATTCATCGATCGCATCCTCGAATTCACCTCTAGAATAAGTGTAGTCAGAGATAGCAGCCCAGTTGCGATCGCCATAATTTGTTCTCTGTCCGCTCTTTGATTGAGTTGACCGCAGCTTAATTTTCCTTCCAGGACTTCCCTGCTAGCCTCACGAATTGCGGCTTCTAGTTCATCTTCTATAAAAGGCTCCCACTCCGAGGAATTGATATAGTAGGATGTTGTATTATCTTTGAGATTGAGCTTTTTAATACCTCGGACCTAATTAGCAATAGAAGCTGCCCAAGAATTTGTTAAACGCTGCTCAACTTGGTTTTTAATTAGGTGGATGAGTATAATCAGTAAAAAAGAGCCTATATTCCGCAGAGTTGCTTGTTTGGTAATGCTCTCTAATTCATCGACAATTGCTAGAGCATCTTTATTCCTGCCTTCCAAAATACAATTTCTCAGGTCTATTAATTCCTGTACCATTGCTTTTGCTCTCAAGATTTATAACGATTTCGTAAGGTGCGCGCTGCGCACCCTACGGGCTTTATTCTTCAGTCGGCAAAGGCGGACTTCGTTTGACAAGACGCGGTTTCAACCGCCGATTCCGCGCTACATCTAAACAGATTGAGTTACATGATGGCGGCTGGTCAACTTATCCAATTGATTCACCAACAAACTGAGAAACAATCCCACATCGGTAACAACTCCAGTAGACTCGATCGAACCCCGATCGCTCAATTTAGTCACCACCGCCGGATTAATGTCCACACAGACCATCTTCACACCCGCCGGCGTCATATTTCCCACACCAATTGAGTGCAGCATAGACGACAGCATTAACACCATATCCGCACCTCGTAACAGCTCAGTATATTCTTCTTGAGCCTTAACTAAATCCATTTGCGTGTCGGGAAGCGGCCCGTCATCGCGGATCGAACCTGCTAGGGAAAACGGGATATTATGCTTCACGCACTCGTACATGACACCGTTAGTAACCAGCCCGGCTTCAACAGCTTTTGCAATACTCCCGTAACGGCGCACACAGTTAATTATTTTCAAGTGATGGCGGTGTCCGCCGCGCACAGCTACGCCGCGTTTCATGTCAACTCCTAAAGAAGTTCCCATGCTTGATTGTTCCATGTCGTGAACTGCGATCGCATTTCCGCCCAACAACGCTTGTACGTAACCTTCGCGAATTAATCGCGCTAAATGTTCGCCACCCCCAGTATGGATGACCACCGGCCCTGCGGTAACTACAACTTTACCACCCCGATCGCGGATCTGGCGCAATTCCCAAGCTACTTGTTCCACTACCAATTCTACGCGGCGCTCGCTAGAAACGCTGCCGGACATAAAGCTGAATTCTTGAGAATTCCGCTGTTCCCGCGATTCTGTTTTGCGGATGGTGCGGATGCCAACCACATCAACAACTACTTTTTCTCCTACTTTTAAATCGCGCAATAATTTGCATTTAGCCACTGGGCCATCAGCAGTTTCAGTAATAGCAACAGCACCGTCCATCCGCTGATTTTGCGCTTTCACCCAATGACCGTTTACCCGCACTTCCGTGGGATAAATCGTACTCACGTAAAAGTCGTCCGGGGCAACGCCATCTTGCACCACAGGCTCTAAAATAGCATCGCAAATCTCTTGCGGCGGGGGCACTGCACCCAAATCAATCAGCAGTCCCATGATTTCTTCCATCACATCGTGGGAAGGAGCCGAAACTTTAACGTCTGCAGATGATGTGCTTTGCCGCTGCTCTCCTAAATTGAAGTTGAGCACTTGGAAACTGCCGCCGTTTTCGATAATTAAGTCTAAAGCGCGGCTGATTAAACCGGCATCGAGCAAGTGACCTTCCATGCGAATTGTGCGGCTTTCTACCATCACGTTTGCCGATCGATCTTCTTGGACCGGTTCTGTGACCCGCAGGGTCAAGCACTTAGCAGCACCGCCAGCTTTCAGAAATTCGCTCAAGGGAGTTTCAATTACTTTAAACCCTGCATTAGCGAGGCGCGTTTTTAAGCTTTCGCTGGCCTTATTCATGACCACAATTTTGTCAATATTGACGGCATTGCAGGCAAAGTTCGCAGCATCTGGTTCTTCAATGGCAATCCGTTTTTCCGGCGCAACTCGCATTTCAATTAAGCGGTTTGAGTAGGAATCAAATGCTGCTGGATAGTAGAGCAAATAGCCGCCTGTCAGGGGACAAAAACAGGTGTCTAGATGATAGAAACGTTCGTCAACTAAACGCAGCGACAGCACTTCTATATTGAGCCATTTTGCTAGTAACGGGTGCGAGTCGAGCTCGGAACGAAAGCCGTATCCCGCCCACAACCAGCGGCCTTCGCGATCGAGCAAAGCATCGCCTGCACCCTCAAACGGCAAGTCTTTCGGCAGTTCGTGAACGGTGAAACCTTTGCTTTCAAACCATGCTTTGAAATAGGGTTCTTCGCCTTGGCGTTCTTTGTGATAGAAACGGCTGAGAACGAAGGTATTGCCTAAAAGCAAGCCTGCGTTGGCGGTGAAAACCATATCCGGCCAGCCTTTTTCTGGCGGTACGAGGTCTACCACGGCGTTGTCTTTGAGGACGTGGTAGAGTTTTTTCCACTGTTCGACGGCGCGATCGCGCGATGATTTGTGTACGTTGCCCTCCATCCAAGGGTTAATTACGTAATCCACATCGTAGTGGTCGGGAGCACACATGAGGAAGCGAATTGAGTCAGTCATAATTCAGTTAAAATGTGGTAGATGCTACAGCAGACGTATGTTGACAGAGTTTGTATAATAGCAACTGTAATATCCACTACTAATTTTAGCAGGGGAACGTCTGGGGTTCAAAAGAGCAATTTTTTATTATATCACCGTTGGGATAAGCTTAAACTAAATCACAGACTCTTGGCAGGAAATACAGCATAAAATCTCAGATTATGACGTACCCTACAATAGGTTCTGGTAGACGATTAATATGATGTTGGTTGAATTGCCCCTAATCAGAGCGGTGTGGGGGCGTTTACGCTAGTCTCTGGCTTATATTGTAGATTGTTGGTGAACCCGCTCCCACAATAATTATGGTTAATTTACCGGACATGATATGACAGTTTCTCCTAACTTTTAAGTTTCAACTTTTGCGAAATCGGTAGTTCGATCGCGAATTCTGTTCCGCGGCCAACTTCTGAATGACACTCCAGCTTGCCGCCGTGGGTGTCTTTAACAATTTGGTAACTAATCGACAATCCCAAACCCGTGCCGCGGCCGATCGGTTTAGTAGTAAAAAACGGGTCAAACATCCTTGACTGAACCTCGGGACAGATACCGGGCCCGCTGTCAGCAATCCTGACGCAGATTTGATTTTTGCTGCTGACTTCAGTAACAATGCGAATCTGGTTAACTTTGCAACTACAGTTTGCTGATGACTCTTCCACAGCGTCGATCGCATTCAACAGCAAATTCATAAATACCTGGTTTAATTGAGCCGGATAACACTCGACTTTTGGCAGTTTGCCGTAATTTTTAATCACTTGAATTTCATGACGTTTTGGCTGTGACTGCAATCGGTGCTGCAAAATCACCAAAGTGCTCTCTATCCCTTCATGAATGTCGATTATTTTGCGTTCTTTTTCGTCGAGTCTCGAAAAGTTTCGCAAAGACAGCACTATCTCCTTAATTCGGTTAGCACCTTCTTGCATTGAAGCCATGATTTTCGGGAAATCGTCAGCGATAAAATCCACCTCTACTTCTGCCAATTCTCGGGCAATTTCTTGAACTGGTTCGGGATAGTGTTGCTGGTAGAGTTCGATCAATTTTAGTAAATCGCGAGCGTACTGTGCGGCGGGAATAATATTGCCGTAGATAAAGTTGACGGGGTTATTAATTTCGTGGGCAACCCCCGCTACCATTTGCCCGATACTTGACATTTTTTCGGCTTGAATGAGCTGGGCTTGAGCATTTTTTAAGTATTCCAGAGTTTGTTCTAACTGTTGCGCTTTTTCTCGTTCTCGCTGTTCGCTAAGAAGCAAAGCTGCTTCGGATTCTTTGCGATCGCTCATATCGATGTGCGTGCCCGTCATCCGCAGAGGATATCCCGAATCATCGCGTTCCATCACCTTCGCTTGACTCAAAATCCACTTCCACTCGCCGGATTTTGTCAGCATCCGAAATTCCACTTCGTAGATAGAAGTTTTTCCTTGAAAGTGAGCTTCGATCGCTGCTTGAGCCTGTGGCAGATCCTCTGGATGCAACAGTCTTTCCCAGGATTGAAAACTATCTTCTATCTCCTCCACTTCATACCCCAACATCGTCTTCCACCGGGAACTAAAATATACTTCTCCCGTCTGCACATTCCAATCCCACAATCCCATAGCACAGCCTTCAAATGCCAGATAAAAACGTTCTTCGCTAATTCGTAAAGCTGCTTCTGCTTGTTTGCGTTCAGTAATATCCATTACTGTTCCCAACAGTTGGATTACTTCTCCACTTTCGCTATACATAGTTTCACCCCTGATCTCCACATATCGGATATGACCGCTGGCAGGCAAAATTCGCAATTCAATTTTGTAGGGAATTCCTTGTGAGATAGCTAGGTTTATACTTTGGTCAAAAAGCTCTCTGTCGTCGGGATGATACATTTCCAAAAGTTGGAAGTATGTCGGTTCAGGGATAGCTGGATCGAGATTAAAAAGGCGAAAAACTTCTGATGACCAGGTAAATTTATTCAAGATTACATCAAATTCCCAACTGCCGATATGGGCAATTTTCTGGGCTGCTGCTAGACTAGCTTCGCTCTGTTGAAGTTTAAGTCGCTGCTGCTTATCTTGTTCGAGAAGATTGGCTTGAGCGATCGCAATTCCCATTTGTGCCGCCACAGCTTTCAATAATCCGATCTCATCTTCCGTCCAGTGGCGGGGGCGATCGTACTGGTGCAAACACATCATGCCGTTGGCTTTTCCCTGGTAGGAAGTGCGAACGGATACCATCGACTTCAAACCTATTTGGAAGCACAAATCTCTGACATCTTTTAGCAGCGGATCGGCAAAAACATCGTCAGAAACTACAGCATTATCTTGCGACAATACAAACTGAGCGTGAGGATTGCCATTCACAGGAATTTCTACATCGAAAAGCGATGCTGCTCCTGATTTTGTATACTGACCAACACAAGAAATATGGGGAGTAGGGTGTTCGGCGTAGGTGTGAATCAAGCAGCAATCAGCATTAAAAATTCTCCCTATTTGAGCAGTCGCTGTTTGAAAAACTTGCTCCTGATTTAAGCTGTACCGAATTTCCAGAGTAATTGTTTCTAGTAAAAATCTTTGCTTTATTTGTCGCTCCAAAGCAGTTAAAGCTGTTTTAAGTTCGAGTTCTGCTTGTTTGCGATCGCTAATTTCAGTAGCAGTTCCCAGAATTTTCCAAGGTTTGCCGTCCGCTGTTCGGGCAAACACGGTATCCCTGCTCAAAAACCAGCGATATTCACCGTTTTTGTGCTGAATTCTGCACTCCAACTCAAAGTTTTCACCGTCTTTTGCTGTCTCGATTCTGCTGATATGTTCTGAGAATGCAGGCAAATCGTCAGCGTGTATTAAATTGGGAATAAATGCTCCTGCCATCTGCTGTATTTCTTCAATTGTGTAGCCGATCTCGCTATATATTTCGCGGTTAAAATAGAGATTTCGCTGTTCTATCACATCGTAAACGTACAAAAGATTAGGATTTGTTTGAATTACTGCCGACAGCCAGCGTTGGCTGTCTCGGAGTTCTGCTTCGATCCGCTTGCGTTCTTCTATTTCTGTTTCCAGCCGCGCCGTTTGTGCTATAATTTGCTTAGAAAGCCGACTGAGCAGCAGTTGATTTTCGACGCGAGCCACCACTTCTTCTATTTGAAACGGTTTAGTAATGTAGTCTACCGCCCCCAGCGAAAAAGCTTTAACTTTATCAAATACTTCATTTAAAGAGCTGATAAAAATCACAGGAATATCTTTAGTTTCGGGACAAGCTTTTAACTGTTCGCAAACTTGATATCCATCCATACCGGGCATCACGATGTCCAGCAAAATTAAATCCGGTGTACTCGATAAAGCTAAGTTGAAAGTCTGTTTGCCCTCCCGTGTCGCCCGCACTTTATATCCCCGCTTAGACAAAAGCTGAGATAAAAGGCGTAAGCTTTCTGGGTTGTCGTCTACCATTAAAATATTTTGTTTTAAGGTATCGCTTTCAGATGCCAGTGTTTGTATTTTAGCGTGTTTTTTGTCAGATTCATTCACAACATACCCCCTCAAAGTATTATTTTTTAATATCCTCAAAATTCATTAAAACCCCAACCGTTGGTAGTATAACTATTAGCTTGTCGCAGCAATAGTATTAGGTAGAGGTTAATTTATTGCCGGGATGTGAACAACACAAGTTTCAACCAGATCCGCATCCTGTTTTTGGATGCCAGGCGCTCCATGAGCGACTGTATGCGATACTTTTATCAGCTATGGCAGGATAAATTAGACAGTCAGCCTCCTTTCAAGCTATGGCAGCGTAACCCTCCCATCGCCAAGATAGCGCATCCATTATATGTGTATTAACTGTATCAGAAATTTTTAATTGGTTGTTGTTTTTTTTCAGAGTAAATTGTCGCAGCCAATGAAGAAAACAGCCGATCTTCCTCAAGTCACCGACTCAGCAGCCAAGTTTTATTAAACGTAAAACTTTTATAGTGTTTAGAACCCGGTTTGGCCTGCATTTACCGGGTTGCTCGGTGTTCTGTTTTTTCAGTAGATATACTTACTCTAAACGGCAAATAAACTCACTCTGACAAGATCGTACAATATCTTATCTTTTGTTGGCGCGATCGGGCGGATCTATGGCATTTTTGTATCAGCCTGCAATTCACCGCAAGCGGCGTACACGGCTTTCACATTATACCAATTCAGAAAAATGCGAGCTATTTCTAAAGCTAACTGCGGCTTGCCTTTGTCAATCAACCACTGCAACAAAGGTGTCATCGTCCGCTCGTTCAGTATCCCGCCCAAAGATAAAACTCCCCACAGTATTTGGTGCAGAACAGTCATTTGAATCATCATCCGCACTTCCCAAGTCGGGTGTTTTTTATAAAACAAAACTCCCATTCTCCCGCGCTGAATTTCTCGGTCAATCATGCCCGGAATTTGATCTAAACTAAAAGGTGGATGCCAGTGATAGCCGACTGCAGCCGGACATTTAATCAGTTTCAAACCTAAATTTTTCAACCTGACACCCAATTCTAAATCTTCCCATCCGTAGAGTTGAAAGCGAGTGTCAAACAGTCCAGCAGCGAGCAGCCAGTGGCGGGCGATCGCCACATTTCCCGTAGCAAAATAAGCAGCCGAAAAATCCGTTATTTTGTAAGGTTCTGAAGTAGGATTATCGAAATTACAAGTATTAATTACGCTTCCGTAAGTAAAAACCGCATTAGTATCTTTGTAACCCTGTAGCAAAGCATCTGCGTGTGCTTGCAAAAAATGCTCCGTAACGACCAAATCGCTGTCAATAAAAATAATCGTATCGCCCTTAGCATTTTCAACGCCCAAATTCCTGGCAGCGGCGGGGCCTTGATGACATTGGGCGATCGCGCGCACGTGAGGCAAAAAGTCGGCATCTGCCGCCAACCACTCCAGCGTCCCGTCAGTCGAGCCGTCGTCCACGACAATTACTTCATACTCTGTGACAATCTCACCGAACTGCTGATTTTCCAAAGCCAGTAGACATTTTGTCAAAATCGGTTTACGATTGTACGTCGGAATCACAACACTAAAAAACACGACTTTTCCCCATCGCCACAGTTACCGTATCCCACGGTAACAGATTTTTCGCAACAACTCCCCCGCAAAATACCAAAGTTTAGCAAAAAAAGAATATATAAATCTGTACTATTTCTGACAAGAATCGATCTCAATTAGGTGCATAATGAAAAGTCGGTTAAATATCACATCTTGCACCATTCTCCAGAACAGGCAAGATGCCTGTTCCACAAAAATGACATTTTATTGTGAAACAGGCATCTTACACCATTCTCGCTTAACAGGCTTTCCGGCCCGTTCCACAAAAATTAAATTTTATTGTGGGTGGGCCGAAGAGCCCGCCCTAAAAAGCTTGGTGACAATAGTGCAAGATGTCAGTTAAATTCAGGATGTAAATAGCAATGAGTCGCGCTAAAAAAGTTGTGCTAGCATATTCGGGCGGAGTCGATACCTCCGTCTGCATTCCTTACCTCAAAAACGAGTGGGGTGTGGAAGAGGTAATTACTCTGGCTGCGGATTTGGGACAGGGAGACGAATTAGAACCGATCCGCAAAAAAGCTTTGGCATCCGGTGCTTCGGAATCGCTGGTGATCGACGCTACCGAGGATTTTGTCAAAAACTATGCGTTTCCAGCAATTCAAGCTAACGCACTTTACGAAAATCGCTATCCCCTTTCTACGGCGCTGGCTCGCCCGCTAATTGCTAAATTGTTAGTAGAAGCTGCCCAAAAATACGGTGCAGATGGGATCGCCCACGGGTGTACGGGTAAAGGAAACGATCAGGTGCGGTTCGATGTGTCGATCGGCGCGCTCAATCCCAAGATTAAAATTTTAGCACCGGCGCGGGAGTGGAAAATGAGCCGCGAAGAAACGATCGCATACGGCGAGAAATTCGGCATTCCGTCGCCCGTGAAAAAATCTTCTCCTTACAGCATCGATCGCAACTTGTTGGGAATGGCAATAGAAGCCGGAATCCTCGAAGATCCCTGGGCGGAACCGCCGGAAGAAGTCTATTTGATGACAAAGGCGATCGAGCAAACTCCCGACTCACCCGAATACATAGAAATCGGTTTCGAGTGCGGAAATCCTGTCAGTTTGAACGGCAAAGACTTATCACCAGTCGCCTTAATTTCCCAACTCAACGAAATAGTTGGAAATCACGGAGTCGGGCGCATCGACATGATTGAAAACCGCTTAGTCGGGATTAAATCGCGGGAAATTTACGAAACACCAGCGATTTTAGTGTTAATGCACGCGCACCGAGACTTAGAAAGTTTGACCCTGACAGCAGATGTCACGCGATACAAGCGCGGCATCGAAGAAACCTACAGCCAAATGATTTACAACGGTCTTTGGTACAATCCTTTGAAAACAGCTTTAGACGCATTTATTCAGGACACGCAAAAGCGAGTAACTGGAACCGTGCGGCTCAAACTGTTCAAAGGAAATGCCACAATTGTCGGCCGCAAATCCGAAAATTCCCTGTACAGTTTCGATTTAGCAACCTACGGCGCTGAAGATGAATTCGACCACAAAGCGGCCGAAGGATTTGTCTACGTTTGGGGACTGCCAACCCGCATTTGGTCGGAGAAGAATAGGGGTTAGAAATTAGTAGGGTGCATAAGTCCGCCAGGGGTTTAAACCCACGGGGCTTTTAGCTAAAGTCCTCTAAAAGAGGACTGAATAATTCATGAGTTCTCGAATTAACCCGATTCGATCTAAGTTTTTCAGTCGTCTTGAGACGACTTTAGCTGTGAGGCGGGGGTTTAAACCCCCGGCGGACTGTGCAGCTAGCTAATTGACAATTGGCAGTGCAGCTAGGTGGTTTGCTCAAGAAATTGCTAGCTTGAAAACAGAGTGAGCGTGGTATAATAGAAATGGTGATAATTTACAATAGTCGTAAAAACTGAATTGCAAATATGCCAAAATATTTGACAATAACAGAAGCGCAACAACAACTGCCAAAGTGGCCCGATGATTTAGCAGCAGAGCCAGCTATCCTTACTAAGGATGGGAAACCGGCGATCGTTGCGCTCAGTTTTAAACAATTTGAATCTCTATTAGAAACCATAGAATTCTCTCCGATCGCGAATTTATGGCTAATTTGCGATCGGGCATTCAACAAGCCTAGAGGGGAGAAACTATACACTTGCAACAGTTAAAAGCAGATTTAAAACTTTGACTCCACTGAAAATGGAGCCTGTAGAATATTAAGTTATTGTGGCTGCACAAGCGCAGCAATTATTTGCTGAAATCAAAGATCGGCGGGAGCAACAATTACTTTTAGCAAGATTCGAGAAACAACTTAAGTACGAGCCAGAAAAGCAAGGGAAAGCTTTATCATATATGAAACGCCTCAGTTGTTGGAGATAAGACTTCCACTTTATATTATGATGTTATGTTAGTTACTAATAAAACTGCTTGGAAGTAAGGAATTTAGTCTTTATTGACTAATATTTTTCCTGTTCAGGATAGAACCTAACTAACAACTTGATTATTTATACGGTCAAAGTTATCGCTACAAATTTGATGAGTTTGATACAGAAGTCCTGACTTATTAATAGGCGATCGCCAATCATTAGACTTTTTGCAAAAATAGATAATATCTGCCTTCATTTGCCTTCATCTGCGGTTAAAAACAGAAAATCCAGAACTCTTGCAAAAAGTCTAACCACTAATCTTACTTAGTCTTGTCCAAACTCCGCGCCTCCAACCAAATAGGAATTGCAATCCAAGCAACTGCTAACAGCAAAGCCAATACCGCAAATTGAGCAGCCCAAGCTACCAATTTCTCTAAAGACACAACTTGTCCCAAGAAATAGGATAAACTTACCATTACAGATGCCCAACTGGCAGCACCCAGAATGTTGAACAGCGAAAATTTCCAAAAAGGCATTTCTGCAATACCCGCTAGGGGGCTGGCAAAAATTCGCAGCAGTGCGATGAAACGGCCCAAAAATACGGCTTTAGCTGCATTTTTGCTAAACTGTTCTTTTAAGTCAAACAGTTGTTCTTCTCGAAAGCGGAAAAATTGTCCCAGCTTCAGCAGCAGCGGCCAGCCGCCGTACCTGCCGATCGCATAACCAAGGTTTCCGCCCACAGTCGCACCAGCGATCGCACTGCCGAGCACAAACCAGTAATTCAGTTCCCCGCTGCCAGCTAAAAACCCGCCAGCAATCGTAATTGTCTCGCCTGGAAGGGGAACCCCCAGATTTTCCAGCAAAATTCCCAGAAATACTGCCCAGTAGCCGTAATCGCGCGCAAACTGCTGAATAGTCTCTAACGATAAAAACTCAAAAGACATTCGATACTGCCTTCGTAAACTTTTGCAAAGCTCAATACATCTATATATTGGCTCGATTCAGCCAATAGTGCAATCTTTCGCTGTGATGAGGAACACACTCTTGTCGCGATCGCTAATCCACCTAAAAATTAGCGTTCTAGGCATACTAGATTAATACAGAATTGTTGCGGTTGCGTTCCGCGCGATCGCTAGCCAGTTTTGCTACTAAATTTATCACCACGGCGATCGCCACCGATTCCCCAGCCAGAGCGCGCATTCTAAAACCTTAGCTGAAATCCCCTGAGTCTTTCAACAGAGTCAGCAAATCAACTCACTTATTCATACTTTACGATCGTAGGATAACTGCTATGGAATTTGCCAACTTCAACGAACACATCGTCCTTCAACCTCACAACTGCCTCGACTCCCAAGCAGGCAGCATCCTCCAGCAACAGCTAGCCGAGATTGTACCCGAGCGCCACAAACTCTGGGTAATAGACATGGCAGCCGTAGATTTCATCGACAGTTCCGGGCTGTGTGCCTTAGTCGGCGGACTCAACGCTGCCCGCCACCGGGGATGCCGCCTCGTCATCTGCAACCTCTCAGCCACAGTCAAGCTAATTTTTGAAATTACTCAACTCGACCAACTCTTTGAAATCTTCGACAGTTTCGAGCAAGTTATCTCCACTGAAACTCCGGCTTTAGTTGCTTGATTCAAATGAGAGCCCGAGTTTAAATCTCAAGTTTCCAAGAGGCTTCAAGCAACCGCAGAGCTAGTTTCTATATCATAAATAGGTTTATTTGTCAAGCAATACCAATGACAAACAAATAAATCCGGCACTTGAACGCCGACTGAAGCGATCGCAGGTGCAGCCGGAAAAGGCCAAAGTCGATCGAAACAAATCCTTTCCCCTACAAACCCGAACTGCATCAAATAAGTCGCCGGCGGCGCATTTAAAAGATTCAGCAAGCGGTAAGCCAACTCGTACAACTGCTGCCGCCAAACATCCGACAAATGCACCGGTTGAGAGTAACTCCACTCGCCAGACTGCTTGTCAGGTTCCCCACCGATCGCCTCAGCATACAGTGGCCCCTTTGCCGTCAACACCACAGGCAGCCAAAAATTGCCCTCGCCCACGGGTACTTGCAACTCCTGGGACACTCGATCGCGCGCCGCCGAAACATTGCGGCAAAATCGATACAAGTCCCGACCCGGAAAAACCAGATGGGACGGCACATCCAGCGTCAAAGGACAAACTATCGCCCCACCCGGAGCGAGCACACCAGAATTGAGTTCAGAAACCCCACAGATATCGACTTCAGTTAAAGGATGAGATTGAGCGATCGCCGCCTTGAGAATTGCGGCCGGGCCTTTCTCGCCACCCGCCACAATCAAAACCTTAGACATTGCCAAAGCTCGGCATTTGAATGCCGCGATCGTCCGTTTCATCGACGCTCGGCAGATCCAGACCCTTAGCCTTACGGCTCCGCACAGCGAGACGGTAAGTTACGCTTTGCAACTCTGTGTGCAACTGGCGATTTTCCTTTTGCAGTTGATCCAACTTTTCCTTAATCGGCTCGATCCGCTCGGCAAACTTCTGGCGGTAAACCCCAGGCAATTCCTGAACCACCTGTTCCAGCATCCGAGAGCGATCCGTCAATTCCTGCACTGACTGCCGCAGTTGGTAAACCTCAGCATCCCGCTCTGCAATTTGTTCTTGATAAAAACCCACCTGTTCTTCAACAGCTTGCAGTTGTTCCCGCATCGCCTGCATTTGAGCTTGGTGGCGATCTGAAACTTCCGGTGCCGGCACAAAACTCGAATTTCCCTTCACCAGCCTGAAAAGTTCTTGAGACAACTGCTGCACCAATTGGTCGCGCATTTGCAGCTCTTCGGTGAGACGAGATACCTCTGATTGCAGTTCTTTTGAGCTTACAAGTTTAGTTTGATTCACGATGACTCTCAGCTTTTGCTATATAGTTTGTTTCTCTTTAAAATATCTTTCCCTTACCGCAGAGGCAAGAGGCACTTTAAAAGTTGGGAACCCGTGAGGCTAGATCGATCGCTCGATCGGCTAAATATCAACGGTAAAGCTCAGTTTAACTCACATCAGGCACCCACGCCATCACTTTAGTTTCTTGCCGCAGACCCACCTAAAATCCTAGATTTTTTGTCAATCAACCAGATTTCTCAGCTTTTTGGAGATTAATGCAAGAGCTCAGGTTTAACCATCGCAGCCGAAAGCACTTTGCCAGCTTCGTCCAAGGTGCTGCCAAAACAGATAATTCCGTCCTCGTGACCTGCCATCGCCAGAATTTTGCGCTCTGCCAAATTCTCCTCCTCAAAAAGTCTAAACATTTCTAAGGCCATCTGGGGAGTGCCGTAAGGTATTTCTTTTCTAGTAGTAGGAATCTTAAACAGCAGTTGCTGCCATAGTTTAGGGTTGTGGACGTGAATTATTCCGCCCACATCGTCTCTGTGAAGGTACAGAGCAGCGTGAGTCAGGGACTCCGACGAAGCTTTTACGGGGCCCCGGCAACCGAGGAGATTTTGTTCTAAGTTAAATTCTGTAACAGTACAGTAGGATTCTGGGCCTAAACATCTCAAGTGTGCGGTCTGGGTTCCCGAAATCACGAATTGGCAGGAATTGCCGAGCCTGACGCTGACGTTCCCAAACCCGATGCCATTTTCGTAGACGCCAATTAATCCCCAAGAGTGGAGCCGATCGCGCCAGTCCATCAAATCTGCTATGTTCCCGGCAGCTACAGGGTCTGCCTCTTCCCAGTCACAGCGGTACTTAACGACTCCTTCATCCATTAATTTTCCTGCCAGAGCGGCCGCGACAGACACAGCCCGGGCTGAGAGTTAGTTAATCTAAGTTGTCAAACTGCTTTTTTTTGCTGCTGCCTTATGTCTCGGTGCATAAGTGCCTTAACAGGTCTACATTCCTGTGTCGCCGTAATTAGCGATCGACATTAGCACAAAGTAAGCTACGAAAGAAGAACAAATTATTCCAAACGTCATGGTCTTGCCTCTAGGTGATTACAAAAGTTCAAAATGGAAACGCAGGCTTTCTGTAGGGGAGTTTGATTTCAGGCTCTTGCCTCCTGAAGTTTCTCGTGTGAAACTACATAACTTCCCTCAACAAGTTATGGATCAAGACTAAAGCATTTATACGGAGGTTACACACATCCTAAGAGATATTTAACCACAAGTTAGCGCTCGATCGGGTAAGGCAGGTAAAAAACAACCGTAAATTTACTGATTTTTTATAATTATACATGTATTTAAGCGAGGGCAACACAAAAATAAAATCTTGTTTGGACAGTCTTGGACGCAACTGGCAGAATCTTCGGGCGGTCTGGGGTCGTCAACACCTTTGTCTATCGAGCAATTTTGCACCCTGACGCACCCTACAAGCTCATCAACATGGTTTCTGAGCGTAATCTCATGCCCGGTAAAATCACCGCAATGAAGCTCGCGTCGGCGGGTTCACCAAAATCTCCAGTATAAGTTGCAGAGCCAGCAAACCCGCGCCGACCGAGAGGGGATGGTCTAACCGGACTTGAGATAAGTCTTATTAGCAAAAAGGCAAGCCGATCGAGCAGTGATGCCCCGATCGGCTAAAGTCTTCTGTGGAGTGCGATCGCCCGCAGCCCTTTAAATGTGGAAGTGATACAAGATGCTGCCGTCGTCTTTAATTTCGCAATTGGCATTAAAGACTTCAGCTTGTTGGTTCAAAAAACGCTGAGCCACATCCGGCGACAGCCGCGTTTCCATCGCAAACCGCACCAGAGTGATTTCGCCGCGGCCTTCTTTGATCAGTCGGTACAAAGCACTTTGGAGCCTTTCGCTCTCTTCTCGCTGAAAAGCTGCTTTGTACCTCCAATCGGCCACCGAAGGAATCAAACCCCGGCTGACCAAAATCGCCAACAGCAAGCCAATTCCCAAAATCAGAGGCACAGTCGGATCGCTCGTGGGCGTCGCCACAATTTGCGGCACTGTAGCGGCGGCCAAACTGCTGACCATTTCCTTTTCCGACGCTTGCGTATCCGCCATTGCAAGCTGAGTTTTGTTATAAACGTCTTGCTGAAGCTTCATTTGCTGCAACAGGCGAGCGCGCTCTCTTTCGTATTGGTCTAGTTTTTGCTGAGCTTGTTTCAGGTCTTGAGTGACTTGTGCCAAGCGTTGGTTGAGCGACTGATTGACTGATTGCCACCGATATCTGTTAATCAGGCGGCTTTTTTCAACCATGCCCTTCATCAACATATCTGCCGTTTGAATTGCTTGGTCCCGATCGAGCGAGCGATACCCAACAACAATCTCTAGGGGTTGTTCCGGCTTAGAAATCTTGACACTAGCATTTTGTCGAACTTGAGAAGGGGACAGCTTAACTGCATCGGCCACTGCTTTGACAACATTATCTGCAAGCAGAACCTCAGGGGTCAGTTGCTCTCCCTGCTTGAGAATGGTCGTGCCCGTGCTCGAAAATTTGACTGGCGGATTATTAGAGGTGAGAGTGCCTTGAGCCATGAATCCGGGGGGCGGGGCGAGGCGGTAGGCCAGGGCACCTGAAATACCCATAATTACAGCAAAACTGCCTAAGGCAATCCATCTGTATTGATGTGCTGAAGATCTAAAACGTAAATTTCCCATTTTGATAGTCAAGTCATAACATTCGCTTGCCGCAGCTACTGCCAAACCCAAGAGCGATCGTTTCTTTCTGGTTAGTTAAATTGACTGCTGAAAGTTTTTTCAGTTTGTACCTAAAAGCTATTAGCTTTTGACAGTTGTCAATCTTCACGATCCGAAAAAACCGATCGAGCTTTACTCGATCAGAGCTATAACTTCAGTTTTTGTCCTTAATAATTAATCTGTAACAAGGCTTCTGGAAGTCTACTGGCATCAGACTAGCACTCAGGCGTGCGATTTCCTCGCCTCGCCGTGTTTGTTGACATTCAAAACTGTCTCCTTTTCACCCTTGGGAATCCTCCAATTATCTTACGTCTTGGCGTCTGGCGGACGCGGTTGAACAATAAAAAAACCCTTAAATACTTTGCCTAAAAACTTAACAAGCAAAAATTATACCATGCAGTTAAGAGTTTGCTGCATATTATAAAAAAATGTGGCTTTGGGCGCGAGACCAGAGCCACATATTCACATAACAATTAGGGTGCGATCGGTTGATGGTTCGATCGACCGTCAGAGGCGAATGTTCACAAGCCGATCGGCAAAACAAGACCCTCGCGGGCCATGACAGCCTTGGGAAAAGCGATTTGCACATCTTCGGCGATGCGATCGAGAAAATCGTCTGTGTGAGCCGGATCGTGGTGAAAGATTACCACTCGTTTCACCCGGGCCTCCTTAGCCATTCTCACCGCTTCCTGCCAAGTCGAGTGTCCCCAACCCACCTTCGGAGACTTGGGGTTGTGATATTCCTCGTCTGTATACATCGCATCGTAAATCAGCACATCAGCGTCGAGGGCTAAATTGTAAACATTCTCATCTAGCCGATCGGGAAAATGTTCAGTATCCGAACAATAAACAACAGATCGTCCCTGCCAAGTCACCCGATATCCCATAGCAGTATTCGGGTGATTCAGAGAACCCGTCCTAATCTCAATATCGTCCAGCATCATCGTCTGGTTGTGATTGAGTTCGTAAAAATTCAAATCTGCCTGCAAACCCATCAGCGGCACCGGCGAATTCGAGTGGAGCACCCGTTCTACGAAGTGCCTTTTCATGCAATCTCCATCCGGCGGAGTCGCCCCGTAAATATCAAACCTATTGCCGCGGATGAAAGCTGGGGCGAACAGCGGGAAACCTTGAATGTGATCCCAGTGATAGTGAGTAAAAAACATATAAGCTTGCACGGGCATTTCTTGCACCAACTGGTCTCCCAGCATCCGCAAGCCTGTTCCGCCGTCAAAAATCAAGCGTTTGCCAGCGACTCTCATTTCCAAACAAGAAGTATTGCCGCCGTAGCGAACAGTTTCCTGTCCTGGTGTCGGAACACTGCCCCGCACGCCCCAGAACTGTACTACAAAATCATCTATACCTTTTATTGATTCGGAGGGTTGAGGGCAATCAACGGGAGTTGCCGCTACAGAGGACAAGCTGATTTCCATTTTAAAATTCAGGCTTTAAGGTTCCACATTGTCCGTGATGGCGCAGCAGATGGTCGCATAACACTAAAGCTACCATTGCTTCGACCATTGGCACAGCTCTTGGCAAAACGCAAGGGTCATGCCGTCCTTTGGCAGCCAGCAGGGTTTCTTCGCCCTCTCGGGTAACGGTGCGCTGCTGCTGGCGAATTGTCGCCGTTGGCTTGAAGGCCGCCCGCAAAATGATATTTTCGCCGTTAGCAATCCCACCCTGAATTCCGCCAGAGCGATTCGTCACTGTACGAATTACACCCTTATCATCAGTATAGTATTCATCATTATGTTCGCTGCCCTTGAGCAGAGTTCCCGCAAAGCCCGAACCAATTTCAAAGCCTTTGCTGGCGGGCAAGGACATGATGGCTTTGGCCAAGTCGGCTTCGAGTTTGTCGAATACGGGCATTCCCAAACCTTTGGGTACGTTGCGGGCGACACATTCGACTACACCGCCGATCGAATCTCCGCTATCGCGAATTTTTTCGATCAGTTCAATCATTCTTTCGGCGCATTCAGCATCTGGACAGCGGACGATATTGCTTTCTATTTGTTCTAAGGTAACAGTGTCAGGGTCGGCGACACATTCTAAGTCTTTGATGCGTTTGACGTAGCCGACTATTTCGACTCCGGCTGCTTGAGAGAGAATTTTTTTAGCGATCGCGCCTGCTGCTACTCTACCAATTGTCTCTCTCGCCGAACTGCGACCTCCGCCTTGCCAGTTACGAATTCCGTACTTGGCATCGTAGGTAGCATCAGCGTGGGAAGGGCGGTAGGTTGTCGCCATTTCGCCGTAATCTTGGGGGCGAGTGTCTTGATTGCGGACTAAAATTGCGATCGGCGTTCCCAAAGTTTTGCCTTCAAACACCCCCGACAGAATTTCGCAGGTATCTGCTTCTTTGCGGGGCGTGGTAATTTTGCTTTGGCCGGGGCGGCGGCGATCGAGTTCGGCTTGAATTAACGATGCGTCGATCGACACCAGGGGAGGGCAACCGTCAATTACTACTCCGACACCGCCGCCGTGAGATTCCCCAAATGTCGAGATCCGAAATAAATGCCCAAATGTGTTCCCCATGATGCTTTAGCCTGACACCTAATAATTTTTAGCTTAAATGGAATAGAGATTTACTGTATTTCTGAAAAATATACCATTTGACGAGTAGGCGACAGGCGATCGCTCCACAGCATCACTTCTTTCCGACTATAAAAATATCTCCGAGCCCGAGAGAGAGAGGGGGATGGGGAGAGACAGAGAGGGGATGGGGAGAGGGAGAAAACCTTCCTTCTTGCTGACCTCCGTTACATCCCGTACATTACTCGTTGCCGAACTTCCTTCTTCTTTAGTCTTCGTGTTCTTCAAAAGGATCTCTCAATGCCTTAGAAGGGGGACCGAAAGCGGTGTAGATCGAGAATCCGGTGATTGCCACCAGACACACGCCCAGTGAAATGCCTAGAACTGCTGCGGGTTCCATATTTTTGATCGATTATTGAGTGCTCCCCTCCATAATATTACAAAAAATAACAATCCGTATGAAAGTCTAGTGATTTCAGGCGCAGTACGGTATGGCAGCCAACCCCCACTCCCCCTTCTCCCAGTCCCCCATGCCGCATTTCTGAGAAATTGCGATCGCAATTAGCGGTGAAAATATGTCAAACTTCTCTGTAGAGATTCATTGCAGGTGACTTATGGCACAACGGACTTGGTTAGGAGATATACTCAAACCCCTTAACTCGGAATACGGCAAGGTAGCCCCCGGCTGGGGAACCACGCTGTTGATGAGCGTGTTCATGGGACTGTTTTTCGTGTTCTTGTTGATTATTTTGCAAATCTACAACTCTTCTCTGATTCTGGAGAGTGTGGATATGGATTGGTCGAGTCTCGGCCGCTAAAAATTGAGCGCAAAACAGTAAGGCTAAAAGTAAAAGCTGAGGGTTGAGGAGAAAGGGTAAAAGCTAAGTTTCCCCTTTTTTCCTTACCCTTTCCGATTACTTTTGGCATAAATAAACAAGAAGTAACTAAAGAAATTGCAGGAGAAAAACCATGAATATTTTTGGCATTGGTTTGCCGGAAATGGCCGTTATTTTTACGATCGCACTATTGGTATTCGGCCCGAAAAAATTACCCGAAATCGGCCGGAGTATGGGGAAGGCAATTCGGGGATTTCAAGATGCTTCGCGGGATTTTGAGTCGGAGTTCACGCGGGAAGCCAAGCAGTTAGAAGAAGCAGTAGCAACTAGCAGCAAACCGGAAACTGAAAAACTCGCGGCGGCTAAGCCCAAGGAAGATAGCACAGACAGTTAAATGAACAACACTCAGAAGTCGGAAACACCAGCGGAGTTAGTGATTCCCCAGCTAATAGTTGGGTTGGGAAATCCCGAACCTAAATACGATCGCACCCGACACAACATAGGCTTTAATGCTGTCGATGCCTTGGCTAAATCTTGGCAGATTTCGCTGTCGGAAAATCGCAAATTTCAAGGCATATTTGGCGAGGGAAACCGGCCGCGGGGACAGAAAATCCGCCTGCTGAAACCTCTAACTTACATGAATCTGTCCGGCCAAGCGATTCGGGCGGCGGCGGATTGGTACAAAATACCTGCGGAGTCGGTATTAATAGTATACGACGATATGGATTTGCCGATCGGGAAATTGAGAATGCGTCTTGCCGGTTCTGCAGGCGGGCACAACGGGATGAAATCGACAATTTCTCATCTGGGCACAGACAAATTTCCCCGCTTGCGGATTGGCATCGGCAAACCTCAAAACGATGCGGCTAAAAATGAGAAAGATACGATTTCCTTCGTGTTAGGAAAATTTTCCTCAGAGGAAAGTCAGTTAGTAGAGAAAGTGCTTAAACTGGTTGTAGAAGCTGTGGAACTAAGTCTGCACCAAGGAGTAGAAAAAGCCATGAGCCTTTACAATAGTCGCACAATTGCAGAAACAAGCGCGGAAACAAAAAGGTGAGTTCGAGACGTTTGCCTGAAACAACTGCATATGTCCGAGTTACTGGCCAATCTTGGCAAAAAGGCACGATTGAGGGTGAAGTAAGTGCCGGCAATTTTGAATGGCAGTTTCAGTGGCGTTTCACGGCAGAAAAAACACTGATACTTGAGCCTTCTCAGGGTAGGGCATTGATTCAGGAACCGCTGCACCGTTTCCTGGAAAAGTGGGATTATCAATTAGAACCAGGTGGGGATTATTCGTTTACGGTTCGGGCTCAGTTTTAAAATCTTGGGAATGAGAAATGGGGAAAAGGCAATCGGGAATGCAAACTTTCTCTCGTCAGATATCCCGATTCCACTAATTCTTTAATTAATCAGGGGGAATCGCTGTAATGGGAAATTGGGAAAAGGTAATGGGGGAGGCCAAGTTTCTCTAGTAGTATCTCCCGATTCCAGTAATTCTTTAATTAAAGCAGGTGGCGTCGCTTCTCGGTAAGCCCCGCAATAATACATTGTCAAAACAGCTTTGTAAGCCCAGTGATCGGAAGGTACATCCGTAAAAGGATTGGGCAGAGTTTCAGCCTGATTCTGCACGCAAGCATTGAGAATTTGTTCTCGCGCTGGCTGCAATTGTGGAGTATTTTCTGCTTTAGCCGGAGCTAAAAAGCCTGTATAAATTAACAGTGTAGCAGTGGCAAATATGCTGAGTTTCATACGTTTATAAATTTCTGAATAAGTTGGTTGGTAGTGAGGACTTTATTCCAATGGCACTGAAAAAGGCTTAATCACCCCCGCAGTTTAGCTTTCAAGACAGAGCGAGGTTCCTGCATTCGAGGATA